>JAPYSD010000166.1 GCA_029936705.1 Croceicoccus sp.
ACTGACGTCATAGTCGCCCCTGCGCTCCTTGCGGAGAACTGCGTAGCGAGCGCCGGCAAGGCCGGCGATCTCTTCGACCCACTGACCGCTTTCCTCGTCGGGACCGACAAGGACCGGATTGGGAACTTCCTGGCGTATCCACCCGGCGATTGCGGGCGCGGCCTGAACCGCAATGGCCGGAATGGAATAAACTGCGCCGAGGTCCGAGTGACGATGAAGGTGCGGATCGACGGTGATGAGCGCATCAAACGTGCGCGAGAGTAGGCGCGCGAAAGTGACCGAAGTTACGGCTTCGCCTTCATTGAAGGCCTTGTCCTGGCGCATATAGGCCAGATAGGGCGCAACGAGGCCAACGCGGCGCGCGCCCATTTCGCGTGCCTTGTCGGCCGCGAACAAGAGGGCCAAGGCCTTGGTATCGGGCCGATCGAGCGTGCACAGCAGAACGACGTCTCGCTCACGGACGGAGGACAACAGGCGCACATAGCTCTCGCCGTCCGGAAACTGGCGCCAGACGATTTCTCCAAGCTCCATGCCGGTCTCGGCACACAAGTGAGCCGCCATGTCGGGCGAGGCGCTGAGCGAGAACAGGACCGGATTCATAGGCTTGCCAATCGGATGGCGTTGGGATTGGCGGCGGCGAAGGCCAGCGCGTAGTCCAGTTCGCCGCGGCTCTCCGCGTGAACGGTGAAGATCGGCTCTCCCCGCGCTACTGTCGCACCCAGCTTCACATGCAGCGATATACCTGCCGATTTGGATCGCGGTGCACCCGCCAACTTGGCAACACGCGCCAGCGTCCGATTGTCGAATGCCGCCACCCTGGCACTGCGAGGTGCGCTGATCGTATATCGCAGCGGTGCGGTGGACGGTTCGGAAAAGCCCCCTTGAGCTTCGCAAATCGCCATGAACTTGTCGAGCGCCCGGCCGTCGTCGAGGATCGCGCTCGCCTGCGCACGCCCCCGCCCGGGCGGTCCGCCGGCGAGGTCGAGTATTCTGCCTGACAGATCAATCGACCGCTCGCGCAGGTCCGCCGGAGCATCGGGAGCTCTGCGAAGGACGGCGAGAACATCGTGCGCCTCGAGCGCTGGCCCGATGCCCGACCCCACCGGCTGTGTTCCGTCGGTCAACACCGGGGTCACCGAGAGATGGAATTCCGCCGCGACCGCGACCAGATGCGCGCTGAGCCTGGCTGCTTCAGCTGGTGAGCGCACTTTGGCAGTTGCGCCCACGGGTAGATCGAGCAGGACATGCGTCGCCCCGGCCGCGAGCTTCTTGGACAGGATGGACGCGACAAGTTGGACTTCACTATCCACATCGAGCGCGCGCTCGACTCCGATCAGGATGTCGTCAGCCGGGCTCAGGCGCACATTGCCGCCCCAGACGACACATCCGCCCTCACGCTCGACCACGCGCCGCATCGCTGCCAGATCGAGATTGACTGGCGCCATCACTTCCATCGCATCGGCCGTCCCTGCCGGCGAGGTGATGGCGCGGGAAGAGGTTTTGGGCATGGTGAAGCCGGCAGCGGTGACAATCGCCACAATGAGCGGAGTGGTGCGGTTGGCCGGGAGCCCGCCGACGCAGTGTTTGTCCAAAACCAGTTCATCGGGCCAGTCGAGCCGGTCACCCGCTTCGAGCATGGCACGTGTCAACGCCGCAGTTTCTCTCACGTCGAGCGGCTGCCCGGCAAAGGCGGTCACAAATGCGGCGAGTTCCACGTCGGAATAGCGGCCGGTGGCGATATCCGCGACGATCCGCGCAAGCCGGTCCTGCTCGAGACGATGGCCGTAGATCTTGGCGCGCACATCGCTCATCGAAGCGAGTGGCTGCGGATGACGCACTTCAATGACATCGCCATCGCCAGCGTGAAGCTGGCGCCAAAGAGCGTTCGGCAATCCGACCTCGTCGGGGTCGAGCAGGCCGTTTGTCGTGAAAAAGAGCGTTGCGAGTGCGCGGCGGCCTCCCGCATGGACTTCCACGCGCGTCCGCGTCGCGAACCCTTCCGAACGGGCGACTGGACAGTCTGCGTGCATGAACACGATCGCTTCGCCGCCGGTCTCGATGCCGAGGCGTCGGACGCGCAGGCCATGAGGCGCCACTGGCTGGTCGGTAAGCATCTGAGGCCCGCTCGCCCTCACGCGAGAACCACGCGCTCGCCGTGTTCGGGCACCCGCGCCTCCCACCCAAGCCGTTCGGTGATGCAACGGCGAAACATATCGGAGGCCTCCGGCTCACCGTGAGTCACGAATGTCTGGATCGGCGGATCCTCGAAGCCGCCAAGCCATCGCAGGAGTTCGCCCTGGTCGGCATGGGCAGACAGCATGTCGAGAGTGGCAACCTCTGCGCGCACAGGAATGAACTCTCCGTGGATCTTCAGTTCGCTGGCACCATCGCGCAGGGCTGCGCCCCGTGTCCCGCCAGCCTGGAAACCGGCCAGGAGGATCGAGTTGCGGGGATCGGGGGCATAAGCTTTGAGATGATGCAATATCCTTCCGCCCGTCGCCATCCCGCTGGCCGCGACAATGATTTTGGGCATGGGGTCGCGATTGAGGCGCTTTGAGTCCTCGACGTCACGGACGTATTCGGCAATGCCGCAGGCCTCCCGACACTGCTCTTCTGTTAGGCGGTGCTCTCCAACATGGTCGCAGAAGATCGAACTTGCGTTGACCGCCATCGGGCTGTTGAGGAAGATCGGTACAGGACCAAACCGTCCGCGGCGACGCAGTTGGCTCAGATGAAACAGCAGCGTCTGCGCGCGTCCGACAGCAAATGACGGGATGATGACGCTTCCACCGCGCCCGATGGTGCGGTTGATGACATCTTCCAACGCGGTTTCGGGGTCGGTCTCGTCATGGTGTCGGTTGCCATAGGTCGACTCGACGACGAGATAGTCTGCTCGCGGAACGCGCACCGGATCGATCATCGTTGCTGCGGAGTAGCGGCCGATATCGCCCGAAAAGACGATCCGCTTCCCGTTGCAGTTCAGCTCGATGCTGGCCGCCCCGAGAATATGCCCCATTGGCCGGAAGATCGCGCTGCAGCCTTCGGCAACCCTCGTTGGTTCGTCGAAGCCGGTCGGAGCGAAGGAGGCAAGCGCCGCCTTGGCATCGCGTTCGGTATAGAGTGGAAGAGCCGGGGTGTGTTTGCTGAACCCGCGCTTGTTGGCATAGCGCGCGTCCGCTTCCATGAGATAGCCGCTGTCCGGGAGCAGGAGCTCGCACAGCTTGAAGGTCGCGTGCGTGCTGATCACGGGGCCACGGAAACCGTCGCGGACAAGCGCCGGAATGAAACCCGAATGATCAAGATGAGCATGCGTGAGGAGAACGGCATCGATATCGGCCGGCGCTACCGGGAGCGGTTGGCGATTGCGCAGGCGTAGCTGCTTGAAACCCTGGAACAGGCCGCAGTCGACAAGGATTTTGCAGTCGTCGGTCTCGACGAGATATTTCGATCCGGTAACCGTACCGGCACCGCCCAGAAAAGTAAGTTGCAAGGTCATTGGCGCCTTCCTCGGGTGTGGAGCGGCACACCGCGCCGCTTGATGGATAGAGACGCGCTCGCTCGACTATAGTTACAACCCGAACGTTCCGCGCATTGTTTGCTCTGCCGCATTTGTCCGGGCCTGTCTGGGCGTTGTCGGCCGCTCAACCGCTGGAATTATCCCGCTTCGACAGGAGGGGCAATGCGCCAGCGGTATGCTGCGGGTAGCACAGCATCACGCAGGAATCGGGCTCGCCGTGGGGCTCCGATCGCTTTCTCCGGACTCCGCTACGCTGCTGCCGATACCTTCCATTCGCGTCCTTTTGAGGAGCAGTGCATTCACGGCCACGAGCGCGGAGCTCCCCGACATGGCGATGGCGGCGACCGCCGGGCTGATGATCAGCGGGTAGAGGACCCCCGCCGCGACCGGAAAGGCAATGACATTGTAAGCGACAGCCCAGAACAGGTTCTGGTGCATCTTGCGCAAGGTTGCTTTCGAAAGAACGATGGCGCCGACCACGTCATAAGGATCGCTGCGCATAAGTACGACATCGGCGCTTTCCATAGCGACGTCGGTGCCGGCCCCGATCGCAAAACCCACATCGGCCTGGGTCAGCGCCGGCGCGTCGTTAATTCCGTCTCCAACCATGCCCACGCGCTTGCCTTGGGCCTGCAACTCCTTGACTTTATCGGCCTTCTGTCCGGGCAGGACGTCGGCGAGCACGGTGGCGATGCCCAGCTGTGCCGCCACGCGCTTTGCCGTGCCCTCATTGTCGCCGGTCAGCATTGCCACTTCGACCCCGCGCTTGCGCAGCGCTGCGACGGCCGCAATGGCGGTGGGGCGCGGGGCGTCGGCGATGGCGATCAGACCGACCAGATCGCCCTTGTGCGCGACGTGAACGACCGTCCGTCCGGCACCCTTCAGCTCGTCCGCCGCTTCGGACAAGGCGCCTAGTGGGACGTTCTCCTCGTCCATCAGTCGGCGATTGCCGAGCAGCACCGTGCTGCCACCGACCAGCGCCTCTGCGCCCATGCCTTCCCGGTTGTGAAAGTCGCGGACGTCGTCGAGCGCGAGATCTCCTGCGCGGTCAAGGATGGCGAGTGCGAGCGGATGTTCCGAACCACGCTCGACCGCGGCGGCGAGCCGCAAAACATCCTCGTCGGACCGGCCTTCCGCAGCGACGATGTCGACCACATGCGGCTGCCCCATGGTTAGCGTGCCGGTCTTGTCGAACACGATCACGTCGAGTTTGGTCGCCTCCTCGAGCGCGCCGGCATTCTTGAACAGGATGCCGTTGGTCGCGCCGAGCCCGGTCCCGACCATGACCGCCATCGGGGTCGCGAGTCCCAGAGCATCCGGGCAAGCAATGACGAAGACGGTTATCGTCAGCGTGACGGCGAACAGCAATGGCGCGCCGAGCCACCAGAACCATGTCGCAAAGGTCGCCAGTCCGATAAGGATCGCGATCAAGACCAACCACTGCGACGCGCGGTCGGCAAGCAGCTGCGCCGGGGCCTTGGAATTCTGCGCTTCCTGGACGAGTTTGACGATTTGGGCCAGCGCGGTGTCGGCACCAACCTTGGTTGCCTTGTACCGGAAGCTGCCGCTCTTGTTGATCGATGCGCCGATGACTTCGTCGCCGACCGCCTTGTTGACCGGCATCGACTCGCCGGTAAGCATCGATTCATCGATCAGCGAGGTTCCTTCGACGATTTCCCCGTCGACGGGGATCTTGTTGCCAGGCTTGATGATGATCGTCTCGCCCACCTGGACTTCGGAGGTGGCGATCTCCACTTCGCGGCCATCGCGAATGACGGTCGCCATCGGCGGCGCGAGATCGAGCAGTGCGCGAATCGCCTGCGACGCCCCGGCGCGCGCGCGCATTTCGAGCCAGTGGCCGAGCAGGATGAAGACCAGCAGGACCGCGACTGCCTCGTAGAACTGCACACCGGGAAAGAGGAAGGTCGAGCCGACGCTGAAGAGATAGCCTGTTCCAACCGACAGCACGACAAGCACCGCCATATTGAGGATCCCATTGCGCAGCGCGCGCCAGGCGGCGACGAAGAACGGCCAGCTGGGATAGATGACCGCGGCGCTCGCGAGGAAGAACAGCCACAGATCGAGGCCCAACTCGAAAGGCGGAGCAGGCGGCGTGAACATGCCGCCCATTGGCGAATAGACGAAGATCGGAATGGTAAAGAGGAGAGCCACCCAGAACCGGTTGCGCATGTCGCGGACCATCGCTTGCATGTCGGCACCAGCGCCGTGTCCCATCTCGTGCGCCATGGCATCCTGCGCGTGCGCCTTGCTGGCAGCCGCAACTCTTTCGTGGCCGGCATGAGCGGATGGTACCGGGTCGGGGCCTGGCTTGCAGACATGTCGGGGATGGACCGCGCCGCGGCAGCGGAAGCCGCAGGAGAGCACGGTCCGGCGCAGCTTTTCCTCGCTGGTCAAACCCTCGTCAAAATCAATCGTAACGCTTCCCGAAGCCGGATTGGCGACAGCGCGACTGACGCCGTCCTCGGCTTCCAGTTGTTTCTCTACGCCGAGATGATCGAGTTCCTCGAAGAGGCCGCCGACCTCAAGCGTCACATTTGCCAAACCAACCTCCAGAAGATTTTTCGTTCTCTCGTCCGGCAGCGTGCACTGCGGATTCGTTGCTCGCTTGGCAAAGACGCTTGAACACCGACGGAATTACACCATGAGTTCGGATTCGCTCTTTCACGGTATCGCGGCGCGACCAATTAGCTCGCCGCGTCGCACCAGATCGGCTCAAACGGTTCGCGCCGCGAATAGATCGTTGCGGCGCTCATTGACGATGGCACGTGCAGCTTCCTCGGGGAAGCCGATGCCGGTCAGGAGTTCTTCGCACAATTGCAGACTGGCCTCAACGGTGTCGGGTACCGTCCCCGACGCACCGAGTGCTTGCAGCCGGCGTGCATGCTCCGCATCTCGGGCTCTTGCGTAGATGGGCACATGCGGCCAGAGCTGGTGAACCGCGCCGACAACATGCTCGGCACTGCCGGGCGCATCCATAGTGGTCACGAACGCCGCAGCGCGCTCGATACCTAGACGCGGAAGAAGATCCGGCTGACTGGCATCGCCAAAGACAACCGACATTCCCTTCGCACGCTGACGTGCGATGATTTCGGCATCGGTATCGAGCGCGACATAACTGATGCGCTGAGCGTCCAGCAGATCAGCCAGAAGATGCCCAACCCGGCCGAAGCCGCCGATAATCACGTGGGCTTCCCCTGTAATCCCGAGGTCGGCAGGTACGAGGGTGCCATTCTCCCGCTTCTCCAAAAATCGGCCCAACAGACGGCCGGCGGCGGAAAGGGACGGGGTGAGAAACATCGTCAAGATAACCACCATAAGCATGAACTGACCGACAGTTGGGTCCAGCACACCGACCGCAAGCCCGGCAGCGAGGACGACGAATGCAAATTCGCCGCCTTGGCAGAGCAGGACCGCAGTCTCCGCAGCGACGGCGGTGGGCTGCCGGAACGCTTTCGAAACCACGAACAGGGTCCCAGCTTTGAGTGCGACGAGGCCAATCACTGAAAGTACGACCCAGCCCAGCAACTGCCAGACGGCACTCACGTCAAGGCTCATGCCGACGGACATGAAGAAGAGGCCCAGGAGTAGGCCCTTGAAGGGCTCAATATCACTGGCGATCTGGTGACGATACTCGGTGTCTGCGAACAGCAGCCCAGCCAGAAATGCGCCGAGCGCCATCGAAAGGCCCGCCTGTGCCGTGAGTGCAGCGGTTCCAAGCACAATCAGCAGGACGGCGGCCATAAACACTTCGCGGCTGCCGCTGCCGCCGACGAACCGCAACAGCGGCCGTATAGCAATGCGTCCGACGGCCAGAATGGCGGCGATAATGATAGCAGCCTGAAGGATCGCCCGTGT
>JAPYSD010000167.1 GCA_029936705.1 Croceicoccus sp.
TTTCCTCGACGAGCCTTCGGTCGAGGTGATGAACCGCATCGGGCTGGACTTCAACGCGGTGGGCAATCACGAACTGGACCGCGGGTGGCAGGAATTGCTGCGCATGCAGAACGGCGGCTGCGAGCAG
Source organism: Croceicoccus sp. (assembly GCA_029936705.1). Lineage (GTDB taxonomy): Bacteria > Pseudomonadota > Alphaproteobacteria > Sphingomonadales > Sphingomonadaceae > Croceicoccus. Next base: position 128 of record JAPYSD010000167.1, read on the forward strand.
TTCGGCCTGCGCCAGCCCTGCCAGGTCGAGAATCCGTTCAAGGGCGCGAATTTCCAGTTCCTTGCCGCCAATGTCCACCGGGCGGACGGCTCTCTCCTGTTCCCCGCCTATGGCATCAAGCGCTTCGGTTCGGGAGAGCGCGAGGTATCGGTTGCAGTCATCGGCTTGCCGCTGCGTGGGATTCCTGCGCTGGTGTCGCCAACGGGAATCGAAGGGCTGACGTTCGGCGACGAGGCCGACGCGGTCAACGCACTGGTGCCGAAGCTGCTGGAACAGGGCGTCGATGCCATCATCGTCGCCATCCACCAGGGGTTCGAGAAGGACGGCTATTACGATTCGGGCGACGATTGCGGCGGTGCGATCGGACCGCTCAACGATATATTGAAGCGGCTCGATCCGCGGGTCGACGTCGTCATATCGGGCCATACGCACCGCTATTACATCTGCGAATACAGCCAGTTCGATCCCTCTCGCGACTTCCTCGTCATCAGCACCGGCTATGGATCGGGCATGGTCGCGGACCTGGTGGTGACGGTCGATCCAGCAAAGCATGATGTGCGGGTCAAGGCCGCGGAAATGGTGCTGGTCCAGTCCGACGACCCGAACTTCCGCCGTTTCGCCCCTGACCCCGAGATCGCTGCCTATGTCGCGCGATACGAGGACGCCTCGCGCGCGGCGGCCGAGCGGCCTGCCGGCCGCATCTCGGGCCCGGCGCGCGAGGATGGCTGGGAGAACGCGCTCGGCAACCTGATCGCCGATGCGCAGCTTGCCGCGACGCGCGCGAATGGCGCGCAGATCGCCTTCATGAACGAGGGCGGGGTGCGCACCGACCTGGTTCCGGGCGCGCCCGACGGAACCGTGACCTTCGGGCAGATCTATGCCGTGCAGCCCTTCGGCAACGTGCTGATGACGATGGACCTGACCGGCGCGCAGATCGCCGCCGTGCTGGAGCAGCAATTCACCGTACCCGATTCGCCCGAGATCCTGTCGGTGTCCGACGGCTTTACCTATACGCTCGACCGGACGAAGCCGGTGGGGCAGCGCGTGTCCGACATGCGGCTTGGCGGCCAGCCGATCGCGCCCGATGCGAGCTACCGGGTCACGGTGAACAATTTCCTCGCAGGCGGCGGCGACCATTTTACGGTCTTCGCTCAGCCTGATGAGAAGACGGTAGGCCCGGTCGATCTCGACGCGTTCGAGGCGTGGATCGATAGCGAGGGCGGCCGGCAGCTGCCCGCGACGGACCGGATCACGATCATCGGCGAATAGCCGCGACTTGCCTGCCGCGGCCATGCGCGCCACATCGGGTCGATGGTACAGAGAGTGATGTCCGCCGATTGGGAAGCCGCGCTGGGCCGCGCGCGCGCCCATTCCCCGTTCCTGTCCGACCTGCTGGAGCGCGAGGAGGACCTCGCTGCCCTGCTCGCCAGCGGGGAGGGAGAAGCCGCGCTGCAGGCGGCATTGTCGCGCGAGGATGCAGATGTCGGCGTGCGCCTGCGGCGGCAGCGACGCGCGCTCGCGCTGGTGCTGGGCGTGGGCGATCTGGCGGGGTTCTTTCCCCTCTCGCGCGTGATGACGGAGCTTAGCGGTTTCGCGGACCGCGCGCTCGACACCGCCATGCGCGAGGCGATCGGCCACCGCGTTCCCGATCACGACGTCTGCGGCGATGCGCCGATCGGCATGGTGGCGCTGGCGCTGGGCAAACAGGGGGCGGGGGAGCTCAACTATTCGTCCGATATCGACCCGATCCTGCTCTATGATCCCCGGATAATACCGCGCCGCGACCGTGATGAGCCAGGCGAAGCCTCACAAATGGCAGCAAGACGGCTGGTTCAGACCATGGGTGCGACCACGGCGGACGGTTACGTGCTGCGTGTCGACCTGCGGCTGCGGCCCGCGTCGGAAGTCAGCCCGCTGGCCATCAGCTATGACGCGGCGCTGACGCATTACGAAAGCTCGGCGCTGGCGTGGGAGCGCGCGGCTTTCATTCGCTCGCGCAGTGCGTCGGGCGATGTCGCGGCGGGCGATCGGTTCCTGCAGGCGATCCGGCCGTTCGTCTGGCGCAAGTCACTGGACTTCGGCGCGATCGACGAGATTTCGCGCCTCGTGCGGCGGATCCGCGAAAGCTATGACGGGCCGCCGCGACCGGGGCCGGGCTATGATCTCAAGCGCGGGCGGGGCGGCATCCGCGAGGTCGAGTTCTATGCCCAGACCCACCAGCTGATCCATGGCGGCCGCATCCCCGAACTGCGAGTGAGGGGAACGCGGCAGGCACTGGACGCGCTGGCCGAGGCGGGGCTGATCGGCGCGGCCGATGCGCAGGAACTGGGCGAATGCTATGACCGGCTGCGCGTCATCGAACACCGGTTGCAGATGGTGCGCGACCGGCAGACTCATGCGCTGCCCGCCGCGCAGGAGGAACTGGACAATGTCGCGCGGCTGGACGGGCTGGCCGATGGCGCCGCGCTGGTGGCCGAGCTGGACGAGGTGACATCCCGCGTCGGGGACCGTTTCGATCACCTGCTGGAAATGCACGGCGGCAATGCGCAGCCTGCCGCTTCCGCGCCGGCGAACCTGGCGCAGCTGGGCTTCGACGATCCCGACGCGCTGGCCATCCGCATCGCGGGGTGGAAGGACGGGCGGGTCAAGTCGCTGCGCTCCGACGCGGCGCTTGCCGCCTTCGCCGAGATCGAGCCTGCGCTGCTGGCCGCGCTGGCGGGGGCGCCGATGCCGGAACGGGCCATCACGCGCTGGGAACAGATGCTGGCGCGGCTGCCGTCGGCTTTCAACCTGTTCAAGCTGCTCGCCGCGCGGCCCGGACTGCTCGACACGCTGGCGCGCGTGCTGGCGCTGTCGCCCACTCTGGCCGATGCGCTGGCGCGGCGCAGCGATCTGCTCGACACGCTGATCGACCGCACCGCCTTTGCCCTGCCGCCTTCGGTCGAGGCGCTGGAGCAGGATTATCACGCCGATGCGCCGGATTACGAGATGCTGCTCGACCGCGTGCGGCGCGAGGTCAGCGAGCGGCGGTTCGCGCTGGGCGTGCAATTGATCGACCACGCGCACAACCCGCTTGAGATTGCTGCGGGCCTGTCACGTACGGCGGAAGCGGCGATCGACGTGCTGGCCGACGCGGCAGCGGGCAATTTCGCCGAAGAGCATGGGCGGATCGCGGGCAGCCGCCTGGTCGTGCTGGGCTTCGGGCGGCTGGGAGGCGGCGTGCTGACCCATGCCAGCGACCTCGACCTCGTCTATCTGTTCACCGGCGACTACACGGCGGAATCGGACGGGCGCAGGCCGCTGGGCGCCACGCAATATTTCAACCGGCTGGCCCAGCGGGTCAGCGCCGCGCTGTCGGTGCCCACCGCGGAAGGCGCGCTTTACGAAGTCGATACGCGGCTGCGGCCCTCAGGCTCGCAGGGGCTGCTGGCGGTCAGCACCGACAGCTTTGCCCGCTATCAGCGCGAGCAGGCGTGGACGTGGGAGCACATGGCGCTGATGCGTGCGCGCGTGCTGCACGGACCGGACGAAGCGCCCGCCATGCTGGCCGGTTTCGTGCGCGACCTGGTCGCCATGAAGCGCGATCCCGAGGCATTGCGCGGCGCGGTGCTGGAGATGCGGGCCGAGATGGCGCGGCACAAGCCCGCGGCGGGCCCGCTCGACGTCAAGCTGCTGCGCGGCGGGCTGGTCGACCTAGAGTTCCTGACGCACTATTTGCAATTGCGCGAGCGGGGCGGGCCGGACGGCGCGTTCCTTGAACCGCATCTGCGCAAGGCGCTGACCGCGCTGGCAGGGGCGGGGCTGGTGTCGGATGAACTGATCGGGGCGCACGATCTGCTGACGCGGCTGCTCGTCTCGCTGCGGCTGGTGGCCCCGGATACGAAGGAATTGCCCAAAGGCGCGCGCGGGGTGCTTGTCGCCAATTGCCTTGAGGAAGGCGACTGGGATGCGCTGCTTGCCGCCCTCGACAAGGCGCGTCATGCGGTGGCAGAGGCCTGGGCGACGATCCTTGGCGAAACACTGGAGCTTGAACCATGAATGCCAGCAGTTCCGAACGGCCCGACGCGGGCGATGCCTTTCCCAATGTCGCATTGGAAACGCCCGACGGGGGCAGCGTGTCGATCGGCGATTTCGCGGGCAAGCCGGCGGTGGTGTTCTTCTACCCCAAGGACAACACGCCCGGCTGCACGACCGAGGCGAAGGATTTCACCGCGCTGAAGCCCGAGTTCGACAAGGCGGGGATCGCGGTGCTGGGGGTCAGCAAGGATCCCCCCAAAAGCCATCTGAAATTCATCGAGAAGCAGGAGCTGACCGTGCCGCTTGCCAGCGATACGGCGGCGGACAGCGGCAAGGACGGGCTGGCCGAGGCGCTGGGCATCTGGGTCGAGAAGAACATGTATGGCCGCACCTACATGGGGATGGAGCGCACGACGTTCCTGGTGAAGGGTGACGGCACGATCGCGCAGGTGTGGCGCAAGGTGAAGGTCAAGAACCACGCCGAGGCGGTGCTGGAGGCGGCGAAGGCGCTGGCCTGATGCGCACGGTGGCGCAGGCGATCCGCGCTGCCCTGCTGACGGGCGAGCCGCGCGCCAAGGCGATGGCCGCGCGCGAGGTGGCCCGCGACTGGCGGCTGGGGAGGCTGGCGGCCGAGTTCGACGTCGCCATGCCCGACGAACCGGCGCGGCCCTACCGGCCCGAACTGCTGCCGCCCGGCCGCATGCCCAAGCGCGGGCGCGGCGGATCGGAACGCGCGCGCATCGCGCTGTGGCATTCGCTGGCGCATATCGAATTTGTCGCCATCGACCTCGCGCTCGACATGGCGGGGCGGTTCGGCGGGCAGGTGGGGCATGGCTTTGTCAGCGACTTCCTGGCGGTCGCGGCGGACGAGGCGATGCATTTCGCCCTGCTGGACCGCAAGCTGAAGAGTTTGGGGAGCGGGTATGGCGATCTGCCCGCGCATGGCGGATTGTGGGAAGCGGCGGCGGCCACGCGCCACGATGTCGCGGCGCGGCTGGCGATCGTGCCGATGGTGCTGGAAGCCCGCGGCCTGGACATCACGCCCGCGACGCGGGACCGGGTGCGATCGCAAGGGGACGAAAATGGCGCGCGAATCCTGTCGCGAATCCTTGACGACGAGATTCGCCACGTGCGTTTCGGTACCAGCCATTTCGTCAGGCTGTGCCGTGACAGCGACGAAGACCCTGTCGAAAAATGGCAATTTCTACTGAAAAGCTGCTTTCGGGGAACGCTTAAGCCACCGTTCAACGACTCAGCGCGGGAGTCTGCCGGTCTGTCGCGCAGCTTCCGTGACGGTATTGTCTGATTAACCTTTTTTACCCTAGCCAGTACGCATGAGAACGGCGGGGGGTTCCGACGATCTCGAATTTTTTGAAGCAGCCTGACTGCCTGCGCCCGGATGCGTGCCCTTGAATGGGACCGGGCCCTGCGATGGCTGTGCCGGAGGGATCAACCGGCATCGTCTGCCCGGACGGAGTAGGGGGCGCGATGCCGAGACACAGAGGTTCGGCAATATGCTTGGTAGTAATCGTTTCTTTCTTCCCGGTACCGCGCGTTTCGTCGCGCTGGGCACCATTGCGACGCTCTCGGCGGCCATGACCCCGACCGCGGCGCTTGCCCAGCCCGGCAGCAACACTGCGACCATGGCAGCCGCCGCGTCGACCGAGGTCGCGTCGAGCGTCGCCGCCGAGGCGAAGATCGCGGACACCAGTGCGGAAAAGTCCGATCCGCGCTACCGCAACCTGTTCGCCCGCTGGAAGTCGGTGGAAGTGGCGCAGGAAGTGCCTGCCCCGATGGCCGGCCGCCAGGCGATCAACATCCCGTCGCGCATGCCGCTGACGACCGCCCGTTTCACCAGCGATTACGGCATGCGCACGCATCCGGTGACCGGTCGCCGCGCCGGGCACAAGGGCATCGACATGGCCGCGCCTTCGGGCACGCCGATCTATGCGACCGCTGACGGCACCGTCGACATGGCGAAGTGGTACGGCGGCTATGGCAATTTCATCAAGATCGAGCATGGCGGCGACCTCGAGACTCGTTACGGCCATCTTTCCAAGCTGAATGTCCGTCCCGGGCAGGAAGTGAAGAAGGGCGACCTGATCGGTTTCGTGGGCAGCACCGGTCGTTCGACCGGACCGCACCTCCACTATGAAGTGCGCATCGCGGGCGAGGCGGTCGATCCGACCCCCTATCTGCACGCCGACACCTTCATGGAAGCGTTCGCATCGGCCACCAATACGGGCGCCGGCGGCCCCGAATAAGGCCTCGCAATCGAACACGAAAGGGCCCGGCAGAGCGGATCTGCCGGGCCCTTTTTTCGTGAGTATTCAGGCCGCGCGCATCTTGCCGCGAGTGGTCCGCCGTGGGGGCGGCCCCACCATGTTCCGCAGCTGATAGGCCAGCCCGTCCCATTGTACCTGGTCGGCGGCTGCGCCATCGGGCACCCCCATCCTCTCGAACACGGCGCGCATGCGGTGCTCGTTCTCGGCCAGCTGCGCCTCGGCGCCGCGCTGCTCCGAAATGTCGACGTTCATGCCGATATAGCCGATGACGCGCCCATGTTCGTCCATTTGCGGCGCGCCGCTGGTCGCGACCCAGACGATCGTGCCGTCGGACCTGCGCCAGCGCCATTCGGCGCGAAACGCTTCACCCGCCTTCAGCACGGCCTTCCACTTGCCGATCACCTCGTCGAAATCGTCGGGGTGGATGGCGGTGACCCAGTGCGACCCTTCCCATTGTCCGTCGCGCAGCCCGGTCATCCGCCTGAAGGCATCATTGACGAACGGCGTGTCGCCGCGCGCATTGGTGCGCCAGATCCCGACCGGGGCCGCGTTCGCCAGCGTCGAGAAGCGGCGCTCCGCATCCTCGAGCGCGCGGCGATAGCGCGCGGCCTGCGTGATGTCGCGCATGTGGCCCACCAGCCCGACCGGGCGGCCCTGCATGTCGAAGGCCGCGCGCATCCGCACCTCGACATCGCGGGTATCGCCGTCGGGCCGCCGGATCGTGTGGAGCGATGTGACCAGCCCCCGCTCGCCCTTGATCAGGCGCTTGAACTTCTCACGCTCGGCATCGCATTCCAGTGCTTCGAGGAAATCCTCCACCGGGCGGCCAAGGCTTTCCTCGCGGCTGGCGCCGGTGATGCGTTCCCAAGCCGCGTTCAGCGAGGACCAGCGCCCGTTGCAGTCGATCTCGAAGATCACCTCGTCGATGGTGTCGCGC
>JAPYSD010000710.1 GCA_029936705.1 Croceicoccus sp.
GGCCAGAAGCGTTCGACCGTCGCGCAGATCGTGCGCCAGCTCGAAGAAAACGGCGCGATGGAATATTCGATCGTCGTCGCCGCCACCGCGTCGGAGCCTGCCCCGCTGCAGTTCCTCGCGCCCTACACCGGCTGCGCCATGGGCGAATTCTTCCGCGACAACGGCATGCACGCCGTGATCGTGTATGACGACCTTTCCAAGCAGGCCGTCGCCTATCGCCAGATGTCGCTGCTGCTGCGTCGTCCCCCGGGCCGCGAAGCATACCCCGGCGACGTGTTCTACCTGCACAGCCGCCTTCTGGAGCGCGCGGCCAAGATGAACGAGGAAAACGGCGCCGGTTCGCTGACCGCCCTTCCCATCATCGAGACGCAGGCGGGCGACGTGTCGGCCTATATCCCGACCAACGTGATCTCGATCACCGACGGCCAGATCTTCCTTGAAACCGGCCTGTTCTTCCAGGGCATCCGCCCGGCCATCAACGTCGGCCTGTCGGTGTCGCGCGTGGGCGGTGCCGCCCAGACCAAGGCGATGAAGAAGGTCGCCGGTTCGATCAAGCTGGAGCTGGCGCAGTACCGCGAGATGGCGGCCTTCGCGCAGTTCGGCTCGGACCTCGACGCCTCGACCCAGAAGCTGCTGAACCGCGGTGCGCGCCTGACCGAGCTGCTGAAGCAGCCGCAGTTCTCGCCCATGCCGTTCGAGGAGCAGGTCGTGTCGATCTTCGCCGGCACCAACGGCTATATCGACAGCGTCGCCGTCGACCGCGTGACCGAGTACGAGGCAGAGATGCTGTCGTTCATGCGTTCGCAGCATGCCGGGGTGCTGGAGGAAATCCGCACCACGCAGAAGTTCGAAGGCGGGACGAAGGACAAGACCGTCGCCGCGCTCGACGCCTTCGCGAAGCAGTTCGCCTGAGCCCCTCGAGCACACTAGTTAGGGAGCCGAAATGGCCTCGCTGAAGGAACTCAAGGGCCGGATCAACTCGGTCAAGTCGACCCAGAAGATCACCAAGGCCAAGCAGATGGTGGCCGCCGCGAAGCTGCGCAAGGCGCAGGCCGCGGCGGAAGCCGCGCGCCCCTATGCCGAGCGGCTGACGAGCGTGATGGCAAGCCTCGCGTCCAAGGTCGGCAAGAACGACCAGGCCCCGCGCCTGCTTGCCGGTACCGGTTCGACGCAAAAGCATCTGCTGGTCGTCGCCAATTCCGACAAGGGTCTGGCGGGCGCGTTCAACTCGAACATCGTCAAGACCGCGCTGGTCAAGGCGAAGTCGCTGATCGCCGAGGGCAAGGACATCGAGTTCTACCTGATCGGCCGCAAGGGCCGTCCGGTGATCCGCCGCACCTATCCCGACCGGATCGGCGTGCAGTTCGACACGACGAACGTGCGCGAACCCGGCTTCCACGAGGCCGAGCAGATCGCGGACGAGCTGGTCGGCATGTACGAGGACGGCCGCTTCGACG
>JAPYSD010000168.1 GCA_029936705.1 Croceicoccus sp.
GGACGGCGGGCGCGTCACCGCGCGCAGGCATTTCGCGATGGAGGATGTGCGCCTGTTCGTGAACGGGCCGAATTTCGCGATTCCGCTGCCGGACATGCAGGGCGCGACCACGCTGCTGGTCGCGATCGAGCGGCCTACCCATAGCGCGCTGATGGCCAAGGCCATGTTGCAGAACGCCGCCGCCGGCGACGGATCGCTGGGATGGTCGCCGCAGATGATGGCCCTGCTGGCGGTGCTGATCGGCCTGCTGCTGGCGCCGCTGATCTATAATTACGCGTTCTACCTGGTGCTGCGCGAGCGGTTCATCCTCTGGCATTTCGCCATGGTGGTGGCGATGAACGCCTTTCTGTTCGTGTCGAGCGGCATCATCCACCGGTTCGTCGCGCTGGGCATCGGCACGCTGTCGTTCCTGGCGCAGCTGACCTTCCTGCTGGGCGTGGCGGCCAGCGCGATGTTCTGCGTCAATTTCATCGAACCGCGCGCGATGACCCGCCGCATGCGCGACTGGATCATGGGCACGGGCATCTTCGTGCTGCTGTTCGGCATCTGGGCCAGCCTGCCGCTGGACGCGATCCGTCCGTTCGGCGCGCGGCTGTACCTGCTGTCTTTTGTCCCGATGATCGCGATGTTCCTCTACGGCATGTGGCACGCTGCCCGGCGGCGCAGCCGGGCGGTGTGGTTCCAGATCGTCGGCTGGTCGCCGATCCTGGTGCTGGGGCTGGAAAGGATCGTGCGCGGCTTCGGGTTCTATACCGTGCCCGAATGGGTCGACCAGGTGATCTATTTCACCTTGGCATTCGACGTCGCGGTGGCCGCGCTGGGCGTGGTGGACCGCTTCGACGTGCTGCGCCGCGACCGCGACAAGGCGGAAGCGCGGATCGATTCGTTGGCCTCGCTGGTGGACCGCGACGCGCTGACGGGCATGTTCAACCGCCGGGCGCTCGAGGCGCGCTATCCCGACCTTCGCTCCGAGGGCTATACCGCGCTGGCGGTCATCGACCTCGACCATTTCAAGAAGGTCAACGACCAGTACGGCCACGCGATGGGCGACCGCGTGCTGCAGGAAACGGCGGCGGCACTGTCGAGCGATCCCGACACGATCAGCTTCCGCCTGGGGGGCGAGGAGTTCCTGATGCTGATGCGCGGGCCCGACGTGGCCGAACGGGCAGAGCGGATACGCCGGGCGATCTCGATCCGCATCGTGAACGAGATCGACGGCATCGACGCGCCGATCACCGCCTCGCTGGGGCTGCTCGACACGACGCCGGGCGTGGCGACGACCCTGCGCCGGGTCTATGCCCATGCCGACCGGCTGCTGTACGAGGCCAAGAACAGCGGCCGCAACCGCATGCTGAGCGAGCGCATCCAGCTGTTCGACGCGCCCGTCCGCCGCCGCAAGGGCGAGCGCCGCGGGGGCGAACGGCGGACAGCCGGGGCAGATGGATAGGTAAACCCAAGGAAAGACGATTGTCATGGCCGGGCCGTCGGCGCAGACTGGCGCAAGGGACCAGTGGGGACGCGCGTTGCATGACACTGCCGATCGCATATCGATATTTTTGCGGGGTCGCCGGCATGCTGGCCGCAGTTCCGGTCATGTCGCAATCTCCGCTGCCCGAAAGCGAACAGCGGACCATCGAATATGACAGCGTGGCAAGTGCGGCGCAGGCGCTGGCGACCAAAGGCGGTATCGAATGGCGCGAAGAGAACGGCTGGGCAATCGCGGTCGATGAGGAAGCATTTGCGATCTGGTCGTTTTCCCCGCCCGGCTATCCGGCCTATCCCGCCGTGGTCAAACGCCAGGTCGTCGCTCGCGGTGAGGGTTCCAGCATCGAGATGAACGTGCTGTGCGAGGCATCGAAGCAGGATTGCGACGCGTTGGTGCGGGTTTTTGCCGACATGAACGGGCTTCCCCTGCCGGAGTAGGCCGGGCGGGTCGCAGGCAGGTCAGGCCGGCAGGAAGGGCGCGGCGACTTCGGGCGGGATGCGCATGATGCGGCGGGTTTCCCGGTCGATCATCGCCCAGTCGGAGCGGACCGCCACGATCGGCTTGCCGACCGGTTCACCGTCCTCCTCGCGGAAGAAATCGACGAGGCGTTCGAAGCGGGCGCCGCGCGGGCCCTGTTCGATCCGCGTCTCGGCGACGACGTTCTCGCCCTCGCCGATATTGCCGCGATAGTCGATCTCGTGCCGGGTCACGACCCAGAGATAGGCGTCCCGGTGTTCGGGCCGGGCAACCGCCATCCAGTGCGCGGTCGCGATGTCCTGCACCCAGGTCAGCCAGATCGCGTTGTTCACGTGGCCCATCACGTCGATGTGCTGCGGACCGGCGGTGAACATCTGGCGCCAGGTCGGGACGGGAACGGGGGCGGGCCCGCTCATGCGTCCAGCATCCCCATCTGCCACAGGATGAAGGCGAATTCCTCCGCCGTTTCCTTCAGCGAATCGAAGCGGCCCGACTTGCCGTCGTGGCCCGCGCCCATGTTGACCTTGAGCAGCAGTTCGTGGTCGTCGGTCTTCATCTCGCGCAGGCGGGCGACCCACTTGGCGGGTTCCCAATAGGTGACGCGCGGATCGTTGAGGCCCGCGGTCACCAGCAGCGGGGGATAGGCCTGCGCACGGACCTGGTCATAGGGGCTGTAGCTCTGGATCAGGGCGAAGGCGGAAGCATCCTCGATCGGGTTGCCCCATTCCGGCCATTCGCCCGGCGTCAGCGGCAGCGAAGCGTCGAGCATGGTGGACAGCACGTCGACGAAGGGGACGTGCGCGACCACCGCGCCCCACAGATCGGGGTCGGAATTGAGGATCGCGCCCATCAGTTCGCCGCCCGCCGATCCGCCCGAGGCGGTGACGCGGCCCTTCGCGGTATAGCCGCGATCGATCAGCCCCCGCGCGACATCGACGAAATCGTTGAACGCATTGGTCCGCTTGTCGAGCTTGCCGTCGAGATACCACTGGCGGCCAAGGTCGTCGCCGCCCCGGATATGCGCGATGGCATAGATGAAGCCGCGGTCCACCAGGCTGAGGCGCGCGGTCGAGAAATAGGGCGGCATCGCGATGCCGTAGGCGCCGTAGCCATAAAGATGCAGCGGGGCGCTTCCGTCCAGCGGGGTGTCGGCGCGCATCATCAGCGAGACGGGCACCTCGGTTCCGTCGCGCGCGGTAATGATGACACGTTCGGTGCGGTACTGCGCCGCGTCATAGCCCGAGGGGATTTCCTGCACCTTGAGCACGGCAAGCTCGCCGCTCGCCACGTCGTAGTCGTAGCTGGTCGAGGGCGTGACCATCGAGTTGTAGCCGATGCGCAGCACGTCCATGTCCCATTCGGGATTGTTGCCCATGGCCGCGACATAGCTTTCCTCGGGGAAATCGACCGGGGTGATCCTGGCCGGATCGGCGTAATCGCGGATCTCGATCTGGTCGAGACCGGCGCGGCGCCCCTCGACCACGTAGAACTTCTCAAACAGTTCGAAGCCGGTGATGTAGAATTCGTCCGACCCGGCGATCAGCGTGGTCCAGTTGCCGGGATCGCCCATCGGCGCGGTGGCGAGGCGGAAATTGACGTGGTCGTCGTTGGTGAGGACGAAGATCGTGTCGCCCCGCACGTCGACGTCATATTCGACGCCCTTCTGCCGCGCTTTCACCAGCAATTGATCGGCGGTGGGATCGGCGGCGGGGACGATGCGGACCTCGCTCGTCTCGTGGTCCGACGTCGCGATCAGCAGCCATTGTTCGTTGGCCGACAGCGATGCGCCGCAGCGGAAGCCCTCGTCGTCCTCGTGGAAGATCTCGACATCCTGGTCGACCGGCGTGCCCAGCGTGTGGAGCCGGACATTGTCGGTGCGCCACTGCTCGTTCGCCAGCGAATAGGCGATTTTCGTGTCGTTCGCGGTCCAGATCAGGCTGCCCAAAGTGCCGGGGATCGTGTCGGGCAGCAGTTCGCCCGTGGTCAGGTCCTTGATCCGCGCCTCGAACCGTTCGGAGCCGTCGGTGTCGGTGGAATAGGCCAGCTTCGTGCCATCCGCGGAAACGGAGAAGCTGCCGAGATTGAAATAGTCCTTCCCCTCGGCCAGCGCGACCTCGTCCAGCAGCAGCTGCCTGCCTTCGGTCCCGTCGCGGCCCCCCGCGGCGGGCTTCCTCCACCACTGCTTGTACTGCGCGCCCTTTTCGTATTCGACCCAGTAGTACCAGTCGCCGTCCTTCTGCGGGACCGAGCTGTCGTCCTCCTTGATGCGTGCGCGCATCTCGGCGAACAGTTTCTCGGTCAGCCCCTCGTGCGGGGCCATGCGCGCTTCGAACCAGGCGTTCTCGGACCGCAGATGCGCGAGGACTTCGGCGTCCTCCACCTTGGGATAGCCGGGATCGCGCAGCCAGGCGTAGTGATCCTCCACCGTGATGCCGTGATGGGTGAAGCTGTGCGGCTTCTTCGGGGCAATCGGCGGGGTGTTCGCGGCGGCGGGACTGGCAGTATCGTTCACGCTTGGGTCGCTTTCTCTATGATTGTGTCGAACGCGCCGCCGAATGGGCGCGCGGCTGGAACTTGGCGCGCTGTGAAACTATGTTCGCCCCATGAAAGCCGCAAGGCGAGCCACACGAATTTCAGGAAATAGCCATGCTGATGCAGACCCATGAAGCCCGACTCGCCGCCCTGCGCGAGGAGCTGAGGCGCCGCGAACTGGACGGGTTCGTCGTGCCTTTGTGCGACGAGCACATGAGCGAATATGTCGGCGCCTATGCCCAGCGGCTGGAATGGCTGACCGGTTTCGGCGGATCGGCGGGTTCGGCCATCGTGCTGACCTCGAAGGAAGGCGGGAACGGAGCCGCGATCTTCACCGACGGGCGTTATACGCTGCAGGTGCGCGAGCAGGTGGACGGGAAGCTGTGGGACTATGTCGGCGTGCCCGCGACCTCGCCCGCCGACTGGCTGGCGCAGAACGTGAAGGCGGGCCAGCGCATCGGGTTCGACCCGTGGCTGCACGCGCACGGGCAGGCGCAGCAGCTGAAGAAGGCGGTGGAGAAGAAGGGTGCCACGCTGGTCGCGGTCGCCGACAATCCCGTCGACGCGGTGTGGCAGGACCGGCCCGAACCGTCCGCCGCCGCCGCCGTGCCCCATCCCGACGAGCTTGCGGGCGAGGCCAGCAGCGCCAAGCGCGAGGATGTCGCGGCCTGGCTGGCCGAGAAGGACGCCGATGCGGTCGTCATCACCGCGCTCGATTCGATCGCGTGGCTGTTCAACCTGCGCGGCAAGGACGTGGACCGCACGCCGGTCGCGCTGTCCTTTGCCGTGGTGAAGAAGGACGACAGCGCCGAGCTGTTCATCGCGCCCGAAAAGGTGGACAGCGCGCTGACCCAGCACCTGGGCAACCATGTCGCGCTGCGTCCGCGCGCCGATTTCGAGGGCGCGCTGGCCGAATATGCGGGCAAGACCGTCGCGGTCGACCCGGTGCGCGGGGTGGAGGCGATCTTTGACGCGCTGGCGGACGCAGGCGCCAGGGTGTTGAAGGCGACCGACCCGGTCGTGCTGCCCAAGGCGATCAAGAACGAGGCGGAAAAATCCGGCCACCGCAGCGCGCAGAGCCGCGACGGGGCGGCGGTGTCGCGCTTCCTTCACTGGCTGTCGAACGATGCGCCCGCGGGCAAGGTGGACGAGCTTTCCGCCGCCGCGAAGCTGCGCGGTTTCCGCGAGGAGACGGGCCAGCTGCGCGACCTGTCGTTCGACACGATCTCCGGATCCGGCCCCAATGGCGCCAGCCCGCATTACCGGGTGAGCGAGGAAAGCAACCGCAGGCTTGAGCCGAACAGCGTGTACCTGGTCGATTCGGGCGGTCAGTATCCCGACGGCACCACCGACATCACCCGCACCGTCTGGGTCGGCCCCGACGCCCCGCCGCAAGAGGTGAAGGAGCGTTTCACCCGCGTGCTCAAGGGTCATATCGCGCTGGACCGCGCGGTGTTTCCCGAGGGCACGACCGGGCACCAGCTGGACGTGCTGGCGCGGCAGTTCCTGTGGGAAGTGGGCCTCGACTATGCGCATGGCACCGGGCACGGGGTGGGCAGCTATCTCGCCGTTCACGAGGGGCCGCAGAACATCTCCACCCGCGCGGTGGACCAGCCGCTGATCGCGGGCATGATCTGTTCGAACGAGCCTGCCTATTACAAGGCGCAGCAATACGGCATCCGGATCGAGAACCTGGTGCTGGTCGAAAGCCGCGAGATCGCGGGCGCGGAAAACGCCATGCTGGGGTTCGAGACGCTGACCTTCGTGCCGATCGACCGTACGCTGATCGACGTCGCGCTGCTGGCCGAGGGCGAGATCGCGTGGATGGACGCCTATCACGCGAAGGTGCGCGAGATCGTCGCCCCGCAGCTGTCGGGTGAGGACCTGGCATGGCTTGAGGCGCAGACCGCGCCGCTGGGCTGAGCTTGCCGTCGCATGAACGGATCGACAGGAAAGCCCCGTTTTTCTTGAACCGACATGAACGCCCGCGCCCGGCTGATACCAATTGCGACAAATTGGCCGGGCGCGGGGATAATCCTGCGACACGGGGGGCGTATAACGATCCTCAGAAGTCGCGGGGGTGCCGCAACCGGGTTTGTCCCTGATGTCCCCCTCCCCCAAGCCCGACGGTTCTTTCCGCGGCTTCACCCCATTCACGGAAACCGATAGGTTCCGCAGGTGATACCGAGAGAGGCAATCGTCATGAACAAGACCATCCTGGCTGCCAGTGCAGCCCTGATCGCGGTAAGCGGCGCGGCTTTCGCAGCGCAGCCCGCCAATAATTCCGGCGGCTGGAAGGCCCAGCGCAATGCCGACATGACCATGGCCGATGCCAAGGCGAAATCCGACGCGATGTTCGCCCGCATGGACGCGAACGGCGACGGCCGCATCGACGACGCCGACCGCGAGGCGCGCCAGCAGGCCCGTTTCGACCGGCTCGACACCAACAAGGACGGCGCGCTCAGCCCCCAGGAATTCGCGGCGCGCGGCGACCGCATGGGCCGCGGCGACGGTGATCGCGCCCACCGCGGACACGGCATGCGTGGCGGCATGATGCGCGGCGGCATGATGAAGGCCGCCGACAGCAATGGCGACGGCGCGATCGACAAGGCGGAGTTCGACGCGGTCCACACGCAGCATTTCACCATGATGGATGCCAATAACGACGGCACCGTCACGGCAGAGGAGCGCAAGGCCGCCCGGCAGAAGATGCGCGGGATGATGCGCGGCAGGGAACGGGGCACGGATGCTGCGCAGTAAGCCGCCGGTTGCCGACCAGAACACGGGGCGCGGAAGCTGATGGCTTCCGCGCCCCAGGCCGTGCCTGCGCAGCCCGAC
>JAPYSD010000169.1 GCA_029936705.1 Croceicoccus sp.
AGCGTAGCGGCCTCGATCGGGTAAGCCGCCGGGGTTTGATGAAGGGCAGCGCAGCGGGGGCCGCGGTCCTGCCGCTGGCAGCCCGCGGACAGGAAGCCAGGTCGGCCGCGGCGCAGGGACAGGAAATGTCGGTCCAAAGCATTCCCGTCACGCTCAACATCAACGGCCAGTCGCGTGAGCTGGTGATCGACAGCCGTTCGACGCTGCTCGACGTGCTGCGGCACGATCTTGAGCTCACCGGGTCCAAGAAGGGCTGCGATCACGGGCAATGCGGGGCCTGCACCGTCCACGTGGGCGGGCAGCGCGTGCTGTCGTGCCTGACGCTGGCAGCTCAGGTCGATGGGCGCGACATCACCACGATCGAGGGGCTGGGCGCAGAAGGGAGCCTGCATCCCATGCAAAAGGCCTTCATCGACAATGACGCGTTCCAATGCGGCTATTGCACGCCGGGGCAGATCATGTCGGGCGTGGCCTGCATAACCGAGGGGCATGCCGGGTCCGAGGCGGAGATCCGCGAATACATGTCGGGCAATCTGTGCCGGTGCGCCGCCTATCCCAATATCGTCGCCGCGGTTAAGCAGGCGCGTGCCGAGATGGAGGGCTGAGCGATGCGCCCCTTCCGTTTCAGCCGCCCCGACAGCGCCGTGCGCGCGGTGGCTGCAGCCGATGCAGGATCGCAGTTCCTGGGCGGCGGCACGACGCTGACCGACCTGATGAAGCTCGACGTGATGCGGCCCTCGCAGCTGGTTGACATCACCGGCATGGACGACAACCGCTATGACTTCGTGTCATGGGACGGCAACGCGCTGCGGATCGGCGCGCTGACCACGATGGCGACGCTGGCGGATGACGCGGCCGTGCGCCGCCGCGTGCCGATGCTGTCGGACGCGCTGTGGCTGGCGGCCAGCCCGCAGATCCGCCACATGGCGCGGTTGGGCGGCAATGTGCTGCAAAGGACGCGCTGCCCCTATTTCCGCGACACCAGCTATGAGCAGTGCAACAAGCGCGTGCCGGGGTCGGGCTGCGCCGCGCTCGAGGGCGGGGTCAGCCGCAACCTGGCGGTGCTGGGGACCTCGCCGACATGCATCGCGACCTATCCGGGCGATTTCGCGCAGGCGCTGATCGCGCTGGACGCGATCGTTGAGATCCTGGGCAAGGACGGGCCGCGTTCGCTGCGTTTCGCGGACCTGCACCGCCTGCCGCAGGGGCGCCCGGATATTGAGACGACGTTGCAGCAGGGCGACCTGATCACCGCGTTCTCGATCCCCGACGCCGATTTTCCGCGCTCGCGCTATCTCAAGGTCCGCGACCGCGAATCCTATGCCTATGCGCTCGCCTCGACCGCCGCGGCGCTGCGGATGGACGGCGACACCATCGCCGATGTCCGCATCGGGCTGGGCGGCGTCGCCACCGTGCCCTGGCGCGCACAGGAAGCGGAAGCCGCGCTGCGCGGCGGCCCGCTGGACGAGGCGCGGCTGAACCGCGCGGCCGAGATCGCCTTTGCCGGCGCGTCGGGCACCGAGGACAACAGGTTCAAGATCGATCTGGGCAAGCGGACGATGGTCCGCGCCTTCACCGAAATCGCCGGAATGGAGGGTTGATCGCATGGCTCAGGATTACAACCCCGTTCCGCAGCCCGGTGCCAACATGGGCCAGCCCATTGCCCGCTATGAAGCAGTGGGCAAGGTCACCGGCGCCAAGATCTATGCCGACGACCTGCCGGTCCCGGGCAAGCCCGCCTATGGCTGGATGGTCACCAGCGCCATCGCCAAGGGGCGCATCACCGATATCGACGAGAGCGCGGCAAAGGCGGTCCCCGGCGTTCAGGCGATCCTGACCTATCGCAATCGCCCTCCGCTGGGAGAGATCAAGACCTTCGCGGGTGGCGGCCTTGCCATCACCGACGTCGCCCCGCTGGCCGGGCCCGAGATCGAGCATGACGGCCAGCCCATCGCGCTGATCGTGGCGGACACGTTCGAGGCCGCGCGCGAGGCGTCGTTCCGGCTGAAGTTCAGTTACGAGGAAAGCGATCCTTCCGCCACCTTCGGGTCCGAAGGCACCACCGAACGCGACCTGGGCGATGTGAACCCGAGATACGAGCCGGTGCGCTTCAACGACGCCGACGCCGCGCTGGCCGCATCGGCCCATGTCGTCGACGAGGAATATGCGACCCCCACCCAGCATCACAACGCGATCGAGCTGTTCTCGACCACCGCGTACTGGGACGGCCCGCGACTGGTTCTGCACGAGCCGAGCCAGTATGTCTGGGGACTGAAATTCAACATCGCCAAGCAGCTGCAGATCGATCCCGACAACGTGCACGTGGTGTCGCCCTTTGTCGGCGGCGCGTTCGGGTCGAAGGGAGCGGTAACGCACCGCACCGCGATGGCGGCGCTGGGGGCGAAGCAGGTCGGGCGCCCGGTCAAGGTCGTGGCCATGCGCGACCAGGGCTTTACCCATAACGGTTACCGGCAGGAAACCCGCCACCGCGTGCGGCTGGGCTGCGATGCGAACGGGAAGCTGACCGGCTATCACCACCGGCAGAGCGAATTTACCGCGCGCGTGACGCCCTATTCGAACGGGGGACTGGAAAAGACCGCGGCGATGTACGCGTTCCAGGCGGTGAAGACCGACAATGACATCGTGCAGGGCGACCGCAACGTGCCCACCTTCATGCGGTCCCCGGCGGAAGTGCCCACTGTATACGCGCTGGAATCGGCCATGAACGAGCTTGCGGCGGCGGCGGGCATTGACCCGGTCGCGTTTCGCAAGATGAACGACACGCGCGTCAATGCAGTCAATGGCGCGCCCTATACCAGCCGTTCGCTGAACGAGTGCCTGGACGCGGCGGCGGAACGTTTTGGCTGGAGCCGCCGCAATCCCGCGCCGCGCTCGACCCGCGATGGCGACTGGCTGATCGGCTGGGGCTGTTCGATGGCGATGTATCCGACGCAGATGTCGCCATCGACCGCGCGGGTGACGCTGCGCCGCAACGGCAGCGCGTTGATAGAAGTGGCCGCGCATGACGTGGGCACCGGCTGCTATACCATCGCCGCACAGGCCGCGGGGGAGCGGCTGGGCATCGATCCCACCCGGATCGAGGTACGCATGGGCGACAGCCGCTTTCCGCCGGGACCGATCTCGGGCGGCTCGATCTCCACCGCCAGCGTGACGAGCGCGGTGGCCGATGCCTGCGACAAGCTTGCCGCGCAGCTGGGCGTGGCCAAGGGCGCCGATGGCGACGCCCGCCGCGCAGCCGTCGCGGCGATGACGGGGCCCGAGCTGGAAGCGCTGGGCCGCTGGGTGCCGCCCAGCCTTGACGACAAGGCGCTGGACGCGATGTACGATGGCGGCGTGCGCATTACCGGCGGCAACCTGCCGGAACGCACCATGTTCGCCTTTGGCGCGGAAATGGTCGAGGTGCGCGTGAACGAACGGACGCGCGAGATTCGCGTGCCCCGCGTCGTCGGCGCGTTCGCCGGGGGGCGGATCATGAACCCGCGCACCGCGCACAGCCAGTATCTGGGCGGCCTGATCTGGGGCATCTCCTCGGCCCTGCACGAAAAGACCGAGATCGACCTGCGGCGCGGGCGCTACGTCAACGACAACCTTGCCGAGTATTTGATCCCGGTAAACGCGGACATCCGCGACATCGACATCATCATGGTCCCCGAGGTGGACAACGAGATCAACGTGCTGGGCGTGAAAGGCATCGGCGAGCTGGCCAACGTCGGCACCGCGGCCGCGGTCACTGACGCGGTATGGCACGCGACGGGCAAGCGCGTGCGCGAACTGCCGGTGCGGATCGAGGACCTGCTTTAAGGCATTAGGCGCGAAGTCAGAAGCGGACGGCGGCAGGGCTTGCGGGCCTTGCCGCGCGCATGGCCGTGCCGATCTGGACAGCGGGGCCGACTCTCCCTAAGGATTGATAATAATTCTCAATGACAGCGGTTAGCGTAGCGAATGACCCAGAGAGCCGTCCGCGCCTGGTATTTCATCCATAAATGGTCCAGCCTGGTATGCACCCTGTTCCTGCTGATGCTGTGCGTCACCGGGCTGCCGCTGATCTTCCATGACGAGATCGACCGGCTGAGCAGCGGCGAGCCCGATGTCGGGATGCCGGGCGTCGCTTCCTCGGGCGAGGCGCCCGGCCTGCTGCCGCTTGACCGCATGCTGGCTAATGCGCTGGCCGAACGGGCGGGCGAGGTGCCGGTGTTCATGGCCTTCGACAACATCCAGCCGCTGATGACCGTCACCACCGCACCGCGACCCGATTCGCCGGTGGGCGACATGACGCTGCTGATCCTCGACCGGTCGACCGGCGCGCTGGTATCGCAGGAGAGTGACAGCGGGGTGATGCATTTCATCCTGCAGCTGCATACCGACATGTTCCTGGGCTTGCCGGGCATGCTGTTTTTGGGCGCGATGGGCGTGCT
Organism: Croceicoccus sp.; assembly: GCA_029936705.1. Taxonomy (GTDB): domain Bacteria; phylum Pseudomonadota; class Alphaproteobacteria; order Sphingomonadales; family Sphingomonadaceae; genus Croceicoccus. Next base: position 4,437 of record JAPYSD010000169.1, read on the forward strand.
GTTCCTGGTCGCGGTGGTGTCGGGCGTCGTGCTCTATGCGCCGTTCATGCGGCGGCTGGGCTTCGGAACCCTGCGCAGTTCGCGCAGCACCCGGGTCAAATGGCTCGATTATCACAACTTGCTGGGCGTGGTGACGCTGGCCTGGGTCGCGGTTGTTGGGCTGACCGGCGTGATCAACACGCTGGCCACCCCGATCAACGAGACTTGGCAGGCGAACGAGCTCGCCGAGATGACGCAGGCCTATGCGCAGGCCGAGCCCCTGCCGCCGGCCCGCTACGGATCGCTCGACACCGCGATGGCAGCGGCCCGCAGGGCGGTGCCTGGTGCCAATCCGCAGTTCATCGGCTTTCCGGGCGGCGATTACAGCTCGAACCATCACTATGCGATCTTTTTCCAGGGAGACACGCCGCTGACCGAGCGGCTGCTCACCTCCGTGCTGGTCGATGCGGAGAGTGGGCAGCTGACCGACGCGCGGCCGATGCCGTGGTACGGCAAGGCGCTAGCGCTGTCGCAGCCGCTGCACTTCGGGGATTACGGCGGGCTTCCGCTCAAGATCCTGTGGGCGATGATGACGCTGGTCACGATCGTGGTGCTGGGGAGCGGGCTGTACCTGTGGCAAGGCAAGCGCCGCGTCTCGACCCGCGCGCATGTGCGCGAGGTGACGAGCGGCGGCCTGCTGGAACCCGCAGAATGAGGCGCAGCCGGCAATCCTTGCGGCAGGTCTTCGCCGTTCCTCTGCTGCTGGCGATTCTGACCGGGATCGGATTGCTGAGCGCGCTGACCGGCGATGGCTGGCGCGATGCGCTGTCGTGGCTGACGCTGGCGGTTCCGCTGCTGGCGATCATCGGCGCAATGGGCTTCCGGCAGGAATGATGGGGCGGGCGGGAGCATCAAAGACGCCAGTTTGCTATTGCAACTGCCTCGCATAAACGGCAAGGGATCCGCACAGAAAAGGCCAATCAGGGTTCAAGGGATCTCATGCGTTCACAATCGATGTCTCGCAGCGCGCTGTGCGCGGCGCTGCTTTCCTCCGCCGCCTGCGCCGTGCCTGCGCAGGCACAGACGACAGCCGGCGAATCGGCGCAGTCCGACGACATCCTCGTCTCCGCCCAGCGCGCGAACCGCACGGTGGTGGAGCAGGGCGGGCAGGTCGGCGTGCTGGGCGACAAGCCGGGCGAGGACATTCCCTTCAGCGTGCGCTCCTATACCGAGGCGCTGATCCTCAACCAGCAGCCCGACTCGCTGGGCGAGGTGCTGGAGAACGATCCGACCATCCGCACCACCCTTGGCTTCGGCATCGCGGGCGAGGTGTTCGTGATCCGCGGCTTCGCGCTGACGTCCGACGATGTCGGCTTCGACGGCCTTTACGGCATCGCCCCGCGCCAGCTGGTTGCGCCCGAATTGCTGTCGTCGGTGCAGGTCATCAATGGCGCCAGCGCCTTCCTGAACGGCGCGGCGCCGGGCGGCAGCGGGATCGGCGGCAGCGTCAACATCCTGCCCAAGATGGCGGACCGCGACCTGACCCGCGTCACCGCCGGGTTCGTGTCCGACGCCCATGTCTCGGGCGCGGCGGACGTGGCGCGGCGCTTCGGGGCGAACGGCGAATGGGGCGTGCGGATCAACGGATCGGCGCGGCGCGGCGACATCGCGGTGAACGACGAGTTCCACTCCAGCTATGTGCTGGGCGCGGGCATCGACCATGACAGCGGGCCGCTGCGCGCGTCGCTCAGCCTGAACTGGCAGCGGCTTCGCCAGTCGCACTGGCGCCCCAAGGTGACGGTCAGCACCGCCATTCCCGATGCCCCCGATGCCGACACCAATTACGGCCAGCCCTGGTCCGCGATCGAGACCGAGGATTTCTTCGGCACCGCCAGCATCGAATATGACGTGGCCGACAATGCCACGCTCTATGCACGCTTCGGTGCGCGCGACGGGCGCGAGGACCAGTACACCAGCTCGTTCACGCTGACCGACGCGGCGAGCGGCGACGGCACCGCGGGCGGTTCCTTCGTCCCGCGCGAGGATAACAACGAGGCCGCGACCGCGGGCATGCGCGTATCGCTGGCCGCGGGCGGTATCAGCCACGAGCTTAACGTGGGCGCATCGGCCAGCTGGCAGGAAATCCGCACAGCCTACGACTTCTACGCGGGCGGTTTCGCGACCAATCTCTACGAGCCCGTCGACATCCCCCGCCCGCCCAGCCTGTTCGCGGGCGGCGACCTCGACGATCCGTTCCCGATTACCCGCACCCGCGTGTCGAGCGTCTTCGCCTCCGACACGCTGGGGTTCTGGAATGACCGCGTGCTGCTGACGGGCGGGCTGCGCTTGCAGGAAATCCGTGTGCGCTCCTATGCCTATTTCGGCGGCGCGCTCGACAGCGACTACCGCGAGAATGCCGTGACCCCGGTCGTCGGCCTGGTGGTCAAGCCGGCCGAGGGCATCTCGCTCTATGCCAACCGGATCGAGGGGCTGGTCCGCGGCGACACCGCGCCGCAGGGCGTGACCGATCCCGTCAGCGGCGGCATCCTACCCGTCACCAACGCGGGCGAGGTGCTGCCGCCCTATCGCTCGGTCCAGTACGAGTTCGGCGGCAAGGCCTATTTCGGTCCGGTCAACGCCTCGCTCGCGTTCTTCCGCATCGACCGGCCCAATTCCGCCTATCGCGCCGATACCGACAATCCGGGGCAGGTGCGCTTCGGCCCCTTCGGTGAACAGCGCAACCAGGGCATCGAATTCACGCTGGATGCCGAGCCTGTACGCGGGCTGCGCCTGATCGGCGGCGTCGCGGTCAACGACCCTGAACTGCGCCGCACGCCCGGCGGTGTGAACGAGGGTAACGACGCGGCGGGCATTCCCGAATGGACGGGCAATGCC
>JAPYSD010000170.1 GCA_029936705.1 Croceicoccus sp.
GGTGAGCACTCCGCCATCGCGCGCGATCAAGGGAAAGACATGCCCCGGCGTGACGATATCCTCACGCCCCTTGGAGGCATCGATCGCGACGCTGATCGTACGGGCGCGGTCCGCTGCGCTGATGCCGGTCGTCACGCCCTGGCGAGCCTCGATCGAGGTCGTGAAGGCGGTTTCATGGCGCGTGCGGTTATTGCGGCTCATCAGTTCGAGGCCGAGCTGCTCGACGCGGCCGCGGGCGAGGGCCAGGCATATGAGACCGCGGCCATGCGTCGCCATGAAATTGATCGCGGAAGGTGTGGCCATCTGCGCAGGGATCACGAGATCGCCTTCATTTTCCCGGTCCTCGTCATCGACCAGGATGAACATGCGGCCGTTACGCGCCTCGTCGATAATCTCTTCAGGCGAGGCGATCACATTGCGGTCGCTGTTCGAGCGCAGAAACAGGTCGAGCTTGGACAAGGTCTCTGCGGTTGGATTCCAGTTCGGTTCGTCGCAGTCACGCAAACTGTTGGCGTGAAGGCCGGCCGCGCGCGCAATCGCGCTTTTCGTCATTCGGCCGGAACCGACCAGTTCGCCGATGCGGCCTTTGATTCCGCTAAGATCTGAAGTGCTCATGCCGGGGCTGTGTCACACTCTAATGTGCGATGCAACCGCGATGTGATGATGCGGCCAAGTGTGCCGGCGAATGGGAGATTTCCGCGCAACCAAAGAAAAACCCCGCCCGTTAAAAGGGCGGGGTCGGTCTTCTAACGATCCGATCAACGGGTCGTGTAGAGACCCCAGATCAGTTCGATCAGACCGCGACCAGCGGTATTGGGCTTACGATTGCGCATGTTAGGCCTCCAGTTACTGAGGCCTCCCTGTTAACCCTAAAACGATAGTTAATAAAGAGTTAATTTCCGCGGTTCGCAATTTTCTCCCGCATCCAGCATCGAAAGCAATTCGGATATGCGCATCGGGCGTCCGTAAAGGAAACCCTGGCCTATGACGCAGCCGAGCGAGAGCAGGAGATCCTGCTCCGTTTCTGTCTCGATCCCCTCGGCGACCAGACGCATTCCGGCCTTGCGCGCGGTGTCATTCAGGGCACGAATCACGATGCGCGCACGCTCGTTGTGCTGGGCGAGGGTGACGAAGCTGCGATCGATCTTGATTTCGTCGCATGGCAGACCGACGAGCAGCGAGAGATTGGCTTCCCCGGTCCCGAAATCGTCGAGCGAGACGTGAAATCCGTTGGCTTGGAGGATCTCCAGATTGCGCGCCGCCGTCCGGAAGTCCTCGATCTTGGCGGTCTCGGTAATCTCGATCGTGATCGCCTGCGGCCGCCCGCCACCCGCCGCCACATTGTCGCAGATCAGCGCGATGAAATCGTGCTCGGCGAGAAGCGTGGCGGAAATGTTTACGGAGATACGCGCGCCCGCATTCAATGCCACGTTCGCCGACCGGGCAGCCAGTCGCAGCGTATGCGCGGTCAGCGGCTTGAGTCGGCCGGCCTTCTCGATGAAGGGAATGAATTCGGACGGGCTGATCTCTCCGCGTTGGGGGTGCTTCCAGCGCACCAGCGCCTCGGCCCCGACCACGTGACCGCTTTCCAGAAGGCATTGCGGCTGAAACAGCAGATAGATGTGCTGGTGGGCGATCGCGTGATCCAGCGAGGAGTGAAGGGACAGCTGCCAATCCGTATCCGAACCGCCCTGTTCGCTGACCAGCGCCATCCTCGACGCTCGTTTAAGAGCCGTTTCCGCCGCGACGATCGTCGCGCTGATGGCCTGGCGCGGCTTGGTGATCTCGTTGTCCAGAATGCCGAACGCGCAGGAGAAGTCGAGTGTCCGTTCCCCTACGCGCAGGGGCGCACCGGCAAGCGCGAGCAACCCGGTGATGTGGCTTTTCGCGTGCTCCATCTCGTCGAACCAGGCGAAATGCCCTGTCGAGTCCGTGTAGATCCGCGTGTCGCTGCCGACGGCCAGGCGCTGCGATATCTGTTGGATGAAGCTGCCATGGAGCGACGGTTCGAGGCTGGCGAGGATTTCCTCGAAGTTCTCGACCTTGGCGACGACGAGCCGGCCGGTGGATTTTGCAAAATCCTCCTGCAGGGTATGAAAGTTCGCCAGGCCGGATACGGCGTCGATACCGGCAGCTCGTTCCCGCCAGTTGCTCCGGATGCGGATAGCGGCATAGATGGCAAGAAGCGTGTAGACCATGCCGGTCGGGAGCAGCCGATCGAACTCAGCAGCGACGAAAGGCGCCGCCAGAGAGGCCACTACGATCAGGAAATAGGCAAATCGGCGTGGCTGCTTGGACAGAGAGGCAGCCGCCAGCAACATGATGCCGAACGCAGCGAAGGGGTAATACCAGTCGACCTTCAGCAGGCTTCTGGACATGAGGGTTTCCGCCGCAATGATACCCACCATCGCGCTCGGCATCGACTTGGTGCGCGGGGTGATGATCAGTGCTGAATTACCATTTCGGGGAACGGCGATGACAATCCGTTTTCCTTCGATCGTTGTTGGATCAACCTCGTTTCTTTCGATCGAACTCAGCGTAACGGTCGGGATCGAACTTGGCATGAAACGGAAATCAATGGGATAGGGAGCGTCTGGAATGGCATCTTCGCTCACCAATGCCACCCCGAGTGTCGGCAAGGTACCGTCATTCGTAGTAAAGTGGTCTGCCGCCTCGAATACAAATCCCGTCAAGGATGTCCGGTTCGCGTCGACTGCCTCTCCGTCCACAGGTAGATAAGCATTGCGGGAAAAAGATAGCGTCTCTTGAGCGGAAATATTGGTCTGCGGTTTATCCGCAGTAATCTGACCCGCTATGGCAGGCCACGCGACGACGACGCGTGCAGTAGCCTGGCGGATAGCATTTCGTAGCGCTGGTATCCCTGGATCGTCTTCCGGAAAGCGACCCTCGAACACAATGAGCTTCGGATTCATCCGGTCGAGAGCGGCGATCGCGGCTGCTTCTCGTTCCGCGACCGAGTCTTTTTTCCCAACCTCCCGATCCGTAGTCACGAGCACGATATCACCCGACACCGGGCGCGACATCAATCGCGAGACGAGTACCCGCGGCATTTCATCGATCAGCTTGGGGATGTCGAGGACGAACAGCACGACGATCGCAGCCGCCAGCGACAGGAGGACCTGTGACAACCGGCGTTGGGTTCTCGGCTCCAGCCGAAAGCGGGGTACGTGCGCGCGCATCGGTCCCCTGCTAGCATAGGATAGTTAAAAGTTCGCTGCCATCGAGTGTGTAAGGCAACGAGCTTTGCCAGCGATCAGACCGCATATCTTAGCGATATGGATTCCCTATCGCGTGACGCTCGTATCCGCGGCAGGATTGGGTTCGCCAGCCTCATCCTCACCGACAAGCGGGGCAGTGTCGTCAGCCTCTTCTTCCGGCGGCACTTCGACCGTAATTTCGACCCGCCGGTTGGCGGCGCGGCCTTCCTCATTGGGTTCGCCGTCGGGCATGGCATTCGGCTCGATGGGGTTTTGCTCACCCAGGGCGATTATCTTTATCCTGTCGCTATTTGCGCCCAGTTCTTCAAGCATGTCGCCAACCGCTTCGGCCCGCCGGCGCGAGGCACGGATATTGGCTTCGTCGCTTCCGCTGGAGTCCGAATGGCCGCGCAGGACGATCGGTCCGCCTTCGCCGAATTGCTCGCTGTCGATGATTTGCTGGATCTTCGATTTCGCGTCTTCGCCAAGCTCGCTGCCACCTTCGCCAAACCCGATGGTGACCTTCAGCGGTTCCAGAGGCGGGTCGGCAATCGGCCTTGCATCCATGTCCGAGCGCAGGATCGACGTCGACTCGATATCCGTTTCTTCCGCCGGAACAGGGTTAAGATCGACAGGCGTGCTTGTTTCTTCGGTCTCCGGCGCGGCAGGCTCGGGCGCATTGCAGGCGGACAGCAGCAAGGCGGGAAGGGCGACGCCCCAGATGGTCATATAGGTCCTGGCGATCTGGCTCGCTTTCATGCGGGTTGCCCCTCCTCTCCTGGCGATTGCTCTGGCTTCTCGGGATTGTCACTGTCCGACTGCGATGCGGCAGGCTGTCCGTTCCGGGCCTGTACCTTGGCGCGCTTTTCCCGCTTCGACTGCACCTTTTCGGTCACCGGGTCCTCTGGCGGCGAGTACGAGATGATGACGTCACCGGGACCGGGCGTCGGGCGCGAAGCATGGGTGAAGAAGCGCATGTTGCCCCCCTTCCTAAGCACCAGCACGAAGTCGGCGTCGTCCGGCAGCGCATCGCGGGCGCGGTCGAAGCCGAATTGTTCGGACAGGCGGGTCTTGCGGAATTCCCAGCCTTCCGCCTGCCGCTGGTGCATCTCTTCCATTCCGACGCCGGATTCGAACAGCGAGCGGCCCCTGATCGACGAGGGGAGGGCGCGCGGATCGTTGTGGTGGCTCGGCTCACCCAGCTGGTACACGGCATCGCGGCCGATCTCGGGTGCGAATTCGTTGCAGACCAGCGCGTTATACGCCTCGTTCTCGGTCGCTGCGACCATCACCTGGTATTGCGTCAGATCGAGCGAATGCTCGGTCGCCTCGGCCAGGATCTCACCGTGATAGGTGTCCAGGCCCTGCTGCCGCGCGCGCGAAAGACGCCACCAGCTGGTATCCGCCAGCGTGACCGGCACGTCGAGGTCGTCCAGTTCCTTGGCAAGCGCGATCGACCACGGGGTCGCGCCGACCAGCAGCAGGCCCGGTGTCGACGACCCGGTAACGCCAAGCCAGCGGGCGACCGGTGCCATCGTGAAGCCATGGGCGACGATGGTCGCGACGCATACCGCAAAGGACAGGCTGATCAGGATGGTACCATCGTCATAGCCAAGGTCCGATAGCCGCAAGGCGAACAGGCCCGAAATCGCGACCGCCACGATGCCTCGGGGTGCGATCCAGGCAAGGAAGAGCCGCTCGTTCCACGGGATCTTTGAAAACGCGAGGCTGAGCAGCACCGTTGCCGGGCGCACCATGAACAGGATGGCCAGCAGGAACAGGGTGAACTGCCACTCCAGCAGTCGCAGCGTCTCGTAATCCAGCTGCGCGGACAGCAGGATGAAGATGCCGGATACGAGGATGACGGCGACATTCTGCTTGAACGGATGGATGTCTCGCAGCGAATCCACGTTCATGTTGGCAAGCGCGACACCCATCAGGGTCACGGCGACCAGGCCGGTTTCCTGCTGGATCAGGTTCGAGATGACGAACAGGCCGACCACGAAGACCAGCAGCACCGGCGCCTTCAGATATTCGGGCACCAGACCGCGCGGAAAGCTCCACGCGATCACCCACGCCGCCGCATAGCCAAGGACTGCTGCCGCCAACGAAGCGAAGATCAGCGCGGGAACCACGTCGAACAAGGTCGCGCCGTCAGCCGAGGCGCGGAAATATTCATAGGCCAGCACGGCGCACATCGCGCCAAACGGGTCGTTGACGATTGCTTCCCATTTCAGGATCGCGGCCGGGCGCGGCGCGACGCTGGATTGCCGCAGCAGCGGCAGGACCACGGTCGGACCCGTTACGACGAGGATGCCCGCGAAAAGGATGGCGACCGGCCAGACCAGCCCGGCGATATAGTAGCAGGCCAGCGACCCGGCGACCCATCCGATCGGCACGCCAAAGACCACCAGGCGCCACACCGCGCTGCCGGTTCGTCGCAATTCGCGGAAATCGAGGCTGAGGCCGCCTTCGAACAGGATCAGGGCGACGCCGATCGAGATCATGGGTTCCAGCAATTCGCCGAAGGCATGATGCGGATCGATGATGTTGAGGATCGGCCCGGCCATGAAGCCGGCGATCAGCATCAGCACGATCGCAGGCCAGCCCGTGCGCCATGCAATCCATTGCGCACCTATACCCAGCACCCCGACGAGTGCGATTACAATTGCCTGTTCTTCCATGCCCGTCCGTTGCTGCCACATGTTGCGGCGTATTGGCAAACCCGTTCAAGGGAATGCCCCGCAGACCGGGGCGTTCCCCCGGGCGGCGTTTAATCGGGCTTCGCGTATCCGCCGCCCCCTGGGGTGCGTATCTCGATGGCGTCGCCGGGTTGCATGTGCACGCTTGCACAGGACGCCAGCTTTTGCTCCGATCCGTCCGCGCGAATGATCAGGTTCTCGCCGGTCGCTCCCGATGCGCCGCCTGCCAGGCCAAAGGGCGCCACGCGGCGGCGATTGGACAAGATGCCTGCCTCCATCGGTTCGAGGAAGCGGATGCGGCGGATGATGCCGTCGCCTCCGTGCCACTTGCCTGCGCCGCCCGAACCGCGCCGGATCGCAAACCGTTCGAGCACGACGGGAAAGCGGCTTTCCAGGATTTCCGGATCGGTCAGGCGCGAATTCGTCATGTGGGTCTGCACCGCGTCGGCCCCGTCGAACCCGCCTCCACCGGTAACTGGTCCGGCACCTGAACCGCCCGCGATAGTCTCGTAATACTGGTAATCCGCATTGCCGAAGGTCAGGTTGTTCATCGTCCCCTGCGCTCCCGCAAGCGCGCCTAGCGCGCCGAAGATCGTGTCGGTCACGACCTGGCTGGTCTCGACATTTCCGGCGACGACGGCGGCAGGGGACTGCGGGTTCAGCATCGATCCCTCGGGCACGATCAGCCGGATCGGCGCGAGGCAGCCTTCGTTCATCGGGACATCACCGTCGATCATCGTGCGGATGGCGTAGAGCACCGCTGCCTTGACGATGGGAACGGGCGCGTTGAAATTGCCCGCGTGCTGCCCGCTGGTGCCGGAAAAGTCGAACAAGGCTTCCTTGGCATCGCGGTCGATCGTGACGGCAAGTCGGATGACGGACCCGTCGTCCATCTCGTAGGCAAAGCTGCCGTCGTCCAGCCGGTCCAGCAGGGCGCGCACCGCTTCCTCGGCCTGTGCCATGACGTGGCCCATATAGGCATCGACCACGACCCGCGATTGCGCGTCCGCAAGCCGGTTCAGCTCGCTAGCGCCCTTGATGCAGGCGGCTAGCTGCGCCTTGAGATCGGCGATGTTGCGATCGGGATCGCGCGCGGGATGGGGCCCGGCCCCCAGCATCTTGCGCATCTCCGCCTCGCGGAAGCGCCCTTCGTCGACCAGTAGGACATTGTCGAGCAATATGCCTTCATCGGTGACCGTGGTGCTGTCCGCGGGCATGGATCCGGGTGCGACACCGCCGATATCCGCGTGATGGCCGCGTGCCGCCGCCCACCATGCGGGCGCAGTCGCGTCGTCGCTGGCAAAGACCGGCAGCACCACCGTCACGTCCGGCAGGTGGGTGCCGCCGTCATAGGGGGCATTCAGCGCATAGGCATCGCCCGGACG
>JAPYSD010000711.1 GCA_029936705.1 Croceicoccus sp.
CCCTTCCAGTTGCCGCGTCTTGGCCGTCAGCGCATAGCGCGCCGAAAGCGGCGGGATCAGCGGCACGGCCGATCCGTCGTCCAGTTCCGCGCGGACATAGCTGGCCGAAATCTCGTTGCCGATGGCAACCTCGCCCAGCCGGACGAGCGGGAAGGCCGTCTCCGCCTCGAAACCGATATAGTCCGCGTCCTGCTGCATCTGCTGGTAGACGGGCAGATCGTCCTCCTCCGCGCCGGTCGCGGCAAGGTAGATGTAGTCGTCGAAACGCGTGGCAAAGCCGGTAAGCGAGAAGGTCGCCGGGCCGAATGCGCCGCGGACATAGGCCTCCAGCCCCAGCGCCTTTTCGGTATCTAGGAAGGGATCGCCCACCTCGAACTGCTGCGTCGCGGGGTGCGGTCCGTCGGCATAGAGTTCCTCGCCCGCGGGCGCACGTTCGACCCGGCTTCCGTTGAGGCCGAACCGCACGCCGCCCGGCGTCTCGTGCCAGATGCCCACCGCGCCCGAGAAGCTGTCGAAATTGCGCGAGGCGTAGCCGTCCGCGTTCTGCTCGGCATGCTCGTAGCGGCCCGCCAGCTCCAGCGTCACCGCGTCGAGATCGAGTTCCTGCAGCGTGAACAGCGCGAACTGGCTGGTGGTGCTGGGCGGCACGAAGGCTTCCGCCCCCGTCGCGTCGAGTTCGCGCCGGTAATATTGCGCGCCCACCGAACCGCCGCCGTTCGGCCCCAGCAAGCCGCCCCGCTGGACAAGTTCGAGACGTCCTTCCAGACCATTGACGTCGAACACCGTGCCGGTCTCGCCGCTTTCCAGCTCGGTATGGGTGTAGTTGGTCACGCCCCAGCGGGTCCGCGCCTCGGCAAAGGGGCCGTCGTCGAACGAAAGCGATCCGCGCAGGTCGGCACGCCACTGGCGCATGTCGATGTCGACGGTCTCGTGGTCGTGTTCAGCGTGGTCGTGGTCGTCGTGCTCATGGTCGTGGTCGTGGTCGTGATCGTGATCGTCGTGATCTGCGCCCTCTTCCTCGTGGTGGTGACCCGCGCCGGGGCGCAGCGGCACGCCGTAGAATGTGTCGTAGAGGCCGACCGACACGCCCAGCGTGGCACGGTCTCCGATCCACGACACGCCGGCACCTGCCGACCAGGTCTCGGTATCCGAATTGTCGACGATGCCGCGCACATTGGCGGCCTCGACCAGTTCCTCGGCCTCGTCCGGCTCGTCCGCATGGGCGGCGGCGTCGGCCAGCAGTTCGGCGCGCAGGGCCTTGCTGGCGGCATAGCCCGGAATCTCGAGGTCGTTCGTCTTGCGCCACGACCCGTCGACATGAACGACGAACTGGCTGCCCAGCGGGGCGTCGACCGATCCGCCAAGCTGGCGCAGGTCGGACGCGGTGTCGGTGGCGGCGGTCGCGTCGACGTGGATCGGCTCGTCCGGGATGCGCCGGGGGATGCGGCGGT
>JAPYSD010000171.1 GCA_029936705.1 Croceicoccus sp.
ATGCTTGGTCACGAACATCGTGCCGCGCACATTGGTGTCGAAAGCGGCATCCCACACTTCCGGATCCATTTCGGCCAGAGAAGCGTCGCGCATCATCTGCTGGGCACCGGTATTGGCGGCATTATTATGCAGGATATCGATCTTGCCGAATTCACCGAACGCCGCCGCCACCATAGCAGCGACGCTGGCTTCGTCGCCCAGATCGACCTTCAGGGCGATGGCCCTGCCGCCGGCTTCGGTAATGCCAGAGGCCACCCGTCGCGCGCCTTCCTCGTTAATATCGGCAATCGCGACCGACGCGCCGTTCGCGGCCAGCATGCGGGCGCAGGCTTCCCCGATATTTGCGCCGCCGCCGGTAACTATGGCGATCTTGCCCTCGACCAGACCCATTCCTATTCCCCCAGAAGCTGCCACGTGCCGTAATCCTCGGCAGCCGTGAAGAAGCGTTCGTTCATGGGAAGGCCGTTCTGCCCCCACTCATCGAGATTGGCGGCCCAGGCCTGCAATCCGTACATGACGAACAGCCGCGTCTGTTCCCATGCCTCGTCAAAGTCGGGAACGCCCAGAGCGCCGGTCGCGATCAGATATTCGCGATATTGCTTCACCATGTCCTTGTGATGCTTGCGGCGCTCCTCGATGCTGAGCGCGCCGATCACGAAATAGGTCAGGTCGCGCCATGGGCGGCCGCGCCGGACCAGCTGCCAGTCCAGCCAGAGCCGGTCGCCGTCGGGCAGGATATAGGTATTGCCCTGATGGCAGTCGCCCAGCACGATACAATGCGGCGCATCATAGGCCCGCTCAAGCTCACCCAAACGGTCAAATGCGCGTTCCAGCTTGCGCGGATCGTCAAGGTAACGCTGCGGCGCGACGGCGCGGAAAGCAGGGTCCGCCAGATTGGCTTCGATCCATTGCCACATGATCCGCACCTGATCGCTGTCGACAGGCGTGTCCATCTGGGTCTGGAGCCATGGGGCATTGGCGGTGCTGATCTTGTCGCTTCCCCAAAGGCTGCCATGCAGCGTGGCAAGGCCTTCGAGATTGTCCATGATCATGTCGACGCCATTGGCATCGGTACTGTGCCCGAACTTGCCGCCGCGCTGCACTAGATCTTCCAGCACCACGAAGCCATGCGCACTGCCGTCATCGTCCCAGTCGGCGTAGTAGCATTTTGCCGTCGGCACTTTCATTTCGTCGATCAGGAAGTGGTAGAAGCGCGCTTCGACGGCGTGGATATCGACATTGTCGAACGATCCCGACCAGTTCGCCTTCATGCAGACATGCTCGGGCAGTCCTGCGGCCTTGCCCGCATCGTTCCAGTCGACTTTAACGCGCCATTTCGTCGTGTGGCTGTTGAGCAGTTGGACGGTTTCCACGCTGTGCGCCGCAACGCCCGGATATTTATAGCTCATCATCCTGCCCAGCCACTCGGCGTCGACATCCTCCAGCCTTGTCGGCAGCTTGTCGGTGCGGGCGGGATAGGGACGCGGCACGCAATTCGTGTCGACGACTGCACTCTTATATTGGGCGGGGGCGTGCGGATCCATGGATCAGCTCCTTGCGATCTGTCTGTTTTCGAACCTGCGGCGCGATGCGCGGCATGTTCCTCTCTTGCCCTCATGCTTCGCAGAGCACCTGATGGAGCAACCTGTCCAAGGAAAGGGGCGGGACGGGCTGGGCAGGGTGATGAAGCGGCGACGGAGAGAGACCGAAATGGCCCAGAACGAACAGAACAAGGATATCGTGCGACGCTTCCTCGGCGCGGTCGAAGCGGGCGAGCTTGAGGTGATCGAGCAATTGCAGGCGCCAGATTGCACATGGTGGATGATCGGATCGGGCGAAATATCCCGGAAAGCCTATACCGACGCGGTAAAGGGCATGCTGCTGACCGCTTCGCACCGCAAGGTTCGCATCGTGGGCATGGTCGCGGAAGGCGACACGGTCGCAGCAGAGGTGCGCTCGGAAATGCATTTCGGCGACCGGGTCTATGCCAATGAATATCACGATCTGTTCGTGATCAGGGACGGGTTGATCGTCCACGGACGCGAATATTTCGATACCGGCAAGGTCGCTGCCTTTTTCGGCGCGCAGGAAGGTTTGCCATGAACGCCGAGACCGTCGTCAGGCAATTCCTCGCCCTGTTCCACACCAGCAAGCTGGACGTGGGGGCAGTGCGCGCGATGCTGGCTGACGATGCCCAGTATAAGCCGGTCGTGCCGATCGCTCCGGTAAGGCAGGGCGCGGACGCCATCTGCGAGGAGCTGGAGCGACAATACGAACTTTATGACGAATGCGCCTGCGATATTCGCAAGGTCGCGGCTTCGGGATCGACCGTTTTCACGGAACGGGTCGATACATGCCGGCAGTTGAAGGACGGGCGGGAAACCACAACCCATGTCGTCGGCGTGTTCGATCTGAATGATGCCGGCCGGATCGTCTGGTGGCGGGAATATTGGGACGGTCTCGATTGCGCGGGCCAGTTGGGGATCGACGACAAGGCCATGCGATCGATCATGTGTGCGTGAAGGGAAATTCGATGCAGTATGACGTCGTGGTGATGGGTTCCGGCGGTGCCGGGCTGACAGCAGCGCTGGTCGCCGCAAAAGCGGGTTGCAAGGTAGTCGTGCTGGAAAAGGCGCCGCATTTCGGCGGGACAACGGCCATTTCCGGTGGCGGGGTCTGGATACCCGAAAGCCCGCAAGCCGTTGCGGCGGGCGTGGACGACAGCAAGAAGACGGCGCTGGACTACTCGCTTGCCGTCGTCGGCAACCGGGCAGAGCGCGAGCTGATCGAAGCCTATATCGAAACCGGCCCCGAAATGGTGAAATGGCTGGAGGCCAATAGCTCGGTCCATTTCCTGCTCTCACCCCCGTCCAGCGACTGGTACCCCGAGGTAGAGGGCGCGATGCACGAAGGGCGGTTGCTGGCTCCGGCCGAATTTGACGGCAGAAAGCTCGGTTCCGATTTCGACAATTTGTCCAAGCCGCGCGAGGAATTCAACGCGCCTGGCGGTATGATGATCGATCTGTTCGATCTGCCCTATATCGCGAAGCTGCCGCAGCCCGGTGCGTTGTGGTACATGGCCAAGATCGCCATCCGTTTCGCTATCGACAAGAAGAAGCTGGGCCGCGGCTCACGCCTGACGATGGGCAACGCCCTGATGGGCAGGCTTTACCGTTCGGTGCTGGATGCGGGGGTTGACCTTTACAGCAACGCACCGGTCGATGAACTGCTTACCGATGGCGGCAGGGTCACGGGTGTCGTGGCAAGCATAAACGGCAAGCAGACGGAAATTTCGGCCGCAATGGGCGTCGTTCTGGCGGCCGGCGGTTTTTCCGCCAACGAACAGATGCGCAAGGCCTATTTGCCCTATGCCGAGCAGCATGTTTCCATCCTGCCATATCACAATACCGGAGACGGCATAAATGCAGCCACGGCATCGGGCGCCGTGCTGGGAACGGACAACCATGCCAATGCGGTCTGGGCCGTGGTGTCAAAGCGGACACGCGATGACGGCTATGTCGAACGCTATGCGCATCTGATCGACATGTCGAAGCCCGGCTGCATCGCCGTGGGCAAGGACGGCAAACGCTTTGGCAACGAAGCCGGGGTCCATTTTGTCGAGGACATGCACGCGACCGGCAATGTGCCCGCCTGGATCATCTCGAACGCGAAGAACGTCAAGAAATACGGCATGGGCCTGTCACTTCCGGGGGGCAGCAAGATGAAGGAGCTCGTTGCGTCCGGCTATATGAAAAAGGCCAGTACGCTGGCCGAACTGGCGGCGCAGATCGGGGTCGATCCGAAGGCGCTGGAAGCAACCGCTGCGCGGGTCGATGCCGATGCGAAAACCGGGCGCGACAGTGAATTCGGCAAGGGCGATACGCTGATTGACCAGGAAATCGGCGATCCCGCGCACAAGCCCAATCCCTGCTTCGGGCCGGTTGGCGCGGGGCCCTATTACGCGGTCCAGATATTCCCCGGCGACGGATCGACGACCGTTGGCGTAAAGATCGACGCGCAATGCCGTGTCAAGGATGAGAGCGGTCAGCCGATCCCAGGCCTTTGGGCTGCCGGGCTCGATGCCAATTCGATCTGGCAGGGCAAGTCTCCGGCGCATGGATGCAATGTCGGTCCGGCACTGGTGACCGGCTTTATCGCGGGCAGGAGTATCACGGCATCAAAACAGCAGTCGTAACCGGAGCAAGCTCGGGCATTGGCCTGGTCGTCGCGCAGGAACTGGCGCGCGACGGCTGGCGTGTGATCGCGCAGGGCCGTGATCCCGCGCGCAGTGAAGCCGCGCTTGCGGAAATCCTGTCCGCCGCGTCCGAAGCGCAGGTCGACATGATAAGGGCGGATTTGTCGGTCATGGACAAGGTGGATGCGTTCGCATGGCAGGTGGCTGCATCGACCGACCGGATCGACCTGTTGGTGAACAATGCAGGCGCCACGCCGTCGACGCGAGTGGAAACCGCCGACGGCTTTGAACAGACCTTTGCCGCCAATCACCTTGCCGTTTTCCTGCTGACCCACCGCCTGCTGCCCTTGCTGAAGGCGGCGGCACCCGGATCACAAGTGATCACCACTGCATCGGTCGCGCACAAATTCATCAAGGACATGAAGTGGGAGGATCTGCAGCAGGTGCAGTCATTCAGTGCCAGCGATGCCTATACTCAGTCCAAGCTGGCCAATATCTTGTTCACGCGGGAAATGGCGAAGCGGGTCAGGCACGACGGCATCCGCGTGAACTGCGTGCATCCCGGCGTCGTGCAAACCAATTTTGACAGCCACGGCAATCTTGCCGTCAAGCTGATGTATTTGCTCGGTAAACCGTTCTCGCTGACGCCTGAACAGGGCGCGGATACGATACTCTGGATGGCGAGGGGCGGGGCGCCAAATGCGACCGGCCAGTATTTCGCCAAGCGCAAGCCGGGCGGATTGTCTGCCGCTGCGCAGAGCGAGAAAGGCACCGCACGCTTGTGGGACATCAGCAAAGAGCTTACCGCCAAAGTCGGCCAGACCGTTGGCTAAAGCCGGGGAAAGCGGGATGGCGCTTTGCCGCCCCGCCTGCCGGTTCTACTTTTCGCGGCGTTTCGCCTCGGCCACCATCGCGAACAGGCCCTCATTATATTTGGTCAGCTGTTCCATGGTGAGATTGCGATAGGGCGTCATCGGGCAGAGCGAATCCACCACGCCCCAGAAGGGTTCCAGTTCTTCGAGCACTTCGTCGACCGGCCCGCATTTCACGAAGGCCTGCACCATTTCGTCGCTGACCTTGTCGATCACGCCCGAAACGTCGCCATGTTCGCCAGCGGCCAGCTGGCAATCGCGTGCGAGATCGCCAAAACCGATGGAATTGAAAAAGTCTTCGTATTCCTTGTAACCGGCATAACCCGCCACGGTGGCACGGCTGTCGTCGATAGCCTGCTGCTTGTCGTCATTGATAGCGACCCATGGCCATGCATTGATTTCGACATCCGCGCGTTTGCGGCCGAAGCGGGCCAGTTCCGAATGGATGAAATCGTTCTTCTGAACCGTATAGTCGACGGTCCAAAGCGCATGGACCATCAACCCGTCGGCGATTTCCAGCGACATTCTGGTCAGCTTGTCCTTGAGCGCGGCGATCCAGATCGGAATATTCTTGCGCACCGGGGGCGCGGTCATCATTTTTTCCGTCCATTCCAGATCGTAATACTCGCCGTGCAGCGGTTCCATGTCCTTGTGGCTGTTCGCGTTCACATAGCGCACGATCTTCACCACTTCGCGCAGGTGGGTCAGCAGCTTGCGGTGCGGCTCGCCATAGATCCCCTCAAGCGCGCTGTGCAGCGAGGTGCCCAGACCAAGTACGAAACGACCCTGGCTGATCGTGTCGCATTCGATCGCGCAATAGGCGGTTTCAACCGGACTGCGGGTTCCCGCAACCGCAATGCCGGTCGAAACCTTCAGCGTATCGGTCATCGCCGCGACGGCGGCCATGGGCACAAAGGGCGCGCCATAGATCTGAAGCGAAAAGACCCCTTCGAATCCCACCTGCTCCATCTGTTTTGCCATGCCGCCCATCACCGGAGCGGGCAAAACGGGCATCACGCCCCACCACTTGCGCTCACCCCCCGTCGCATTGGTCAGTGTGGTCATGCTTTTTCATATCCTATAATGTCGCTGCAATCAGAGCTGACATTATCGCGATAGGTAAAATCGCCGCGCGCCTGTCTTTCGGCCAGTGCCAGCATCAGCACGCGATATTTCTGGCCCGCTTCGTCCAGCGGCGAATGCAAATCCTTGCGCTTTTCCGGCCGCATGTAGCGCGGGCTCTGCGGCGAGGTCATGGAACTGTCCTGCCGCGAAACCTTGTAGCTCGCCTTGGGCATCATATAGCGGAAAAGATTGGTCTTTTTCACGTTCGACGTGTTCATTGCATAATCCAGCCGGGTCCGGTCGCGCGTTTCCGGAACGCAGGGGTGGAACAACTGGACATTGTCGCCCGGGCTGAAACGGCCATAGGCGATCGCGGCATGGCTGCGAAGGTAGATGCGGATCACCTGCCGTACCTGCTGCACATCGTCGCGCACGCCGCCAAAGATTTTCATGATCGGCGCGACGGACTTGTTCACGCAGGTCCGCACCATGGTGATGGTCTCGCTGTCGTGGAACACCTCGACCGTTTCCTTGTCCATCTTCTCGTCGCCCACGACGTCGGCGTGGATGAAGTCGGCATGGGTAAGGTCGATCAGGTTTTCGAGGCTGAGTGGCGCGCAGCAATCGAACCGCACGGTGCCCAGCATGTGCAGCGGCAGGCCGCCGTCCTCTGGCAGATAGGGAATGCTGGGAATATGTTCGGGCGCGGCATTTTCCGGCTTGCCGAGCCAGCCCCAGACATAGCCATACTTCTCGATCACCGGATAGTGACCGGCCTCGTCGGTATATTCGCTCTTCTTCGCGGCAAGCTGGTCATTCGGGTGCGTTTCCGCAGCCACCAAGCTGCCGTCGGGCTTCCGCCAGATGAAATAGGGGTGCGAATAGACAGCGCGCCGGATGGGTTTCTTGGCGACAGCGAAGCTGTGGGCAAGCGGAAACCATGCATCGGTCAGCATGATATCGTGCGGCAGCCAGGAATTGACCTTGGCCGCGAACTGGCGCGGATTGGCCGCGATCGGATCGTCATGAAACTCGGGAGCCGGATTGTCTTGAACGTCGAGCATAATCTGTTCCTTGTTCTGAGTTGGGCTGCGGTCAGGCAGCGGCTTCCTGCGTGGAGGGCGATCCGGATTGGCGCCCGGCAATGCTTTCGCGCAGGTCCGAGG
>JAPYSD010000172.1 GCA_029936705.1 Croceicoccus sp.
AGGCCGATCAGCGCGACGGCATAAATCCCCGCGACCGCCCCGCTCTCGTCAGCTGCGAATTTGCGAATTACCCCCTGCATCTCTCTTGGCCATTATCTCGCTTGTCCGGCAGATCAGCTGCCACCACCACCGCCGCCTGCGGCGTTCAGGCCCTGCAGACCGCTTTGCGTCTGGATCTCGGGCTCTTCCACCTCGCCCGCGCGATAGGCTTCGACAGCCTCGTTCGCGATCTCGGCCGAGTAGGTCAGTTCCTCGTCATAGACGGGATCGGGATTGACGATCATCGCGGCATAGGCCTGGCGGTTCGCTTCCCCGAACGCGGCGGGATCGAAGGGCCCCGCCTCCTGGCTGCCGTAATAGGAGCAACCGCCCGTCAGCGCCGCCGCGGCGGGCAGGATCAGCAGCTTAATATTCATAGTCCGGAACCTCCTGGGCAGCGGCAGGCGTCGTGGGCGCCAGCGGCACGGGCTGGTAATCGTCGCCGACCAGGTGCACGTCGAGCGGATCGGGATCCTCGACCCTGTCGGTCGGCAGGTTCACGTATCCGGGCCGGATCGGCTTCACCAGCCGCGGCGTCACCACGATCAGCAGCTCGGTCTGGCCCTTCTGGTATTCGGTCGACCGGAACAGCGACCCCAGGATCGGGATCGAACCGAGCAGCGGCATCTGCGACACGGTGGTATTCATGTCCTCGCGCAGCAGGCCCGCGATGGCGAAGCTTTCGCCGTCGCGCAGTTCCAGCGTGGTGCTGGCGCGGCGGGTCTGCAGACCGGGGATCGAGATGTCATTGATCGTGACCGACGCGGACGGATCCAGCGAGCTGACCTCCGGCTCGACGATCAGGTTGATGACATTGTTGCCCAGCACGGTCGGCGTGAAGGCAAGGCTGACGCCAAAGGTCTTGAACGCGACCGTGATCGCGTCGGCGTTGCCGCCCGCCCCGCCCGCGACGGGGATCGGGAACTCGCCGCCGGCCAGGAACGATGCAGGCTCGCCCGAAAGCGCGACCAGCGTCGGTTCGGCCAGCGTCTTGGCCATGCCCTTGGCTTCCAGCGTATCGAGATAGGCCTCGATATTGATGTCGCCGATGTTGAACAGCGTGCCGATGATGCCGAACGCGCCGTCGATCGTCGACACGCCCAGCCCGCCATTGTTGGCCGAAGCGCCCGGACCGATGGCAAAGCCGAAATCGCCGTTGTTGCTGATGCCCACGCCGCGCGCGCCGAACTGGCTGCCCACGGTGCGGTTCACCTCGGCAAAGCGGACTTCCAGCATCACCTGCTGGCTGCCTCCGACCGAAAGCAGGTTCACCACCTTGTCGCCCGCGAAAGCCTGCGCAATGCGCGAGGCGCGGCTGGCGGCGCCGGCGTCGCTGACAAAGCCCGACAGGATCACCGATCCGGCCGACAGGCGCGCCGACACGTCCTCGTCCGGCATCAAGGATGCCAGCTCGTTGCGGATGCCGTCGACATCGGGGCCGACCGTCACGTCCATCACCGCGATGACCTGGTTGTTGCGGTCGTACAGCGTCAGGCTGGTCGTGCCCGCCGACTTGCCCAGCACATAGATCGACCGGTCCGAGATCGGCAGCACGTCCGCGATCTCGGCGCTGCCGACCATGGCGCGGCCGATGGCGCGGTCGCTGGTGACGACCTGGCTCTTGTTGATGGGAACTTCCAGCCCGCCGGCGTGGAGGCCGTAGTCCTGGCCCCCGTAATTCTGAGCAAGCGCGGGTGCCGCGAACGGCAGGGCCGTGGCAAGCGCCAGTGCGGCCATCGTGTTTCTGGTGCGCATGAGATCACCTCCCCCCAAGGCGATTTACGGGATAGTCGGCGGTATCGGTTCCGCGCACCACGGTCATACTCGGCCCCGAGGGGCGAGCGGGTGCAGGGGCCGCCGCGGGGCCGCGCGGCGCCGCGGGCGCCGATGGCCGCGATTCGACATAGGCAGTGCGGACCGGCGCGCGATAGCCGCTGCCGATGTCGCGGGCCGACACGGCGACGCCGGGGCCCGGTTCCTGGTTCTCGACATTGCGCAGCGCCAGGCTCAGCTGGCCAAGCTGGCGGGCGAGCGTGATCTTCTGCGCGTCGTACTGGTCGACCATCACGGTCACGTTGCCGCCGACGCCGGGTTCGGTCGCGTTCTCGTTCGCGACCTGGTCGACGGCGAGAACGGGTACGCTTTCCATGATCACCTCGACCACGCGGTCATCGCCTTCGCCGCGCGTCATCAGCACGTCGACCACGTCGGCGGGGCGTACGAAGCCCGATACCATGGTGGTGGCGTTGACGGGGAAGGAGACGGCACGCATGCCGTCGGGCAGGTTCGCGGAAAGCACCGCGCGTCCGCTCAGCTTGTCGGCCAGGATCGGTTCGCCCTGGACGATGGGCCGGATGGCGACCTGTCCGCCCTGCACCAGCTCCTCGACCGAGAAGAAGGCGCCGGTCGGGACCGAGTTCGCCGGGAAATTCTGCATGCGGGTGTTTTCGGTGGTGATGGGTGTGCCGAATTCCAGCGGCTGGGTAGCGACCACGATGCGGGCCACCTCGTTCTGCTGGGCCAGCCGTTCCTGCTCTGCCTCGACTCCCGTGAAATAGGAATTGGCGAGCACGACGGCGATCAGGCCAAGGCCGATCGCGACCAGCAGGAATATCCAGTTACGTCCAATCATCCCCCTCGCGCCCCCTCAGCCGCGATCAATCTGTCATTTCCCTAACACGCACTGTTAATCGCGAAAAGTGTAAGACTTCCTACTGTCCCATTAGGGATCGGGAAAGAAAAAGCCCCGCCAGCCAAGTTGGCGGCGGGGCTTGCTTCATCAATTCTTTAGCACGAGGCGCCGGGCGTGTATTTGCCGGCCGTGCCAGTCGCCTTATTGCAGTTATACACTTCGGTCGCGGCGCTACCGACAGCGCTTTCGACGTTCGCGCCCAGCACCAGGGCGGCGGCGCCGATGCCCACGCCGACGACGGCGATGATCAGAGCATATTCGGCGGCCGAGGCGCCCGATTCGTCAGCGATGAAATTCTTGATGAAAGTCTTCATGTTCAATTACCCCTCTTACGGTCAATCTGGACCCAAGCGCAGTTGGCTAAATCCGAGGGGTTCCGGCCTCTATTTCCGGTTTCCCCCCATTCCGTCCGGCATGCCTGCCCTGGGCGACTGCCTGCTCGCAGATCGAACCCTTAAAGGCCGCGCCCCACGCATCCCTCTGGAATGACGTTAGAATTGCGCCCGGCGTTAAGAATCGTCAATGTTTATCCAGCGGCATGCTTAAAGCGTTGCCTTTCAATTACTTGTCAGGCGAGAAACCTAACAGCGGCTGTCATTTCGTTATAAAAATGAAATGCGTCGTCATGGCTTCGGAAAAATCCAGCATTTTCAAAGACCTATCAGCGCGGGTTTTCGCGATCGGGTACGACTGTCTCGCCTTGGCACGGATTCCGCGGCCAAGTTGGCGCGTTAACCTCTTCTTTTAACCGTCCCGCCGTCTGCGAATCGGATACTTGCAAACTTGTCAGCAATTGTTCGGGAACGCTTCCTATCGCCGGTATCTCCACTCCATCCGCCATCGACCAATCAAAAGTTGCGCCGCGCCGAAACCTCGTTGCAATTGAAACCAGCTGGTTCCAAATCTCCGTCATCTGGATGGACCCGCCCCGCGATCGCCCCATGATCGCGACGCGAACGGGAACGAACAATGGTCCGGGCTGTATCGATAGCATCTGCATGGACGCCATCGGCAGCGCCAACGGGCCGATGAAGTGAGAGAGGGATAGAATGGCAAGCGAAGCCAAGGCCGGAAAAACCGCCAAGGGCAAGTCGGGCTCACCCAGCGGCTCTGCGGGCAAGTCCGCGTCCGGCGCGGACCGGCAGCGCAGGGACATCCTGGCCACGCATATCCGCGCATCCCTCCTCGCCGGCGATACGCCGCTGTCCGATGGCGAGATGGACGCCGTCGCCGATTTCATCCTCGACGCCGCCGCCGCGCGCGAACCGGGCGAGGCAGTGATCGAGGTCGCGACCGCCAATGACGCGCACCGCTTCATGCGGCTGGCGATCATCAACGACGACATGCCCTTCCTGGTCGATTCGATCGCGTCGACCCTTGCCGCGCAGGGGCTGGTGATCGACCGCCTGCTCCACCCGGTCGTCCCCGTGCGCCGCGACGAAAGCGGCGCGCTGGGGGAACTGATGAGCGGCCAGGGCGCGGGCGAGATCCGCGAATCGATGATCTATATCGAGACCGCGCGGGTCGACGCAAAGGCGCGGCGCGAGCTGGCCTCAGCCATCCGTACCACGCTGGCCGACGTCCGCGCCGCGGTCGAGGACTGGCCGAAGATGCACGCCGCCATCCTCGAGGATGCGGGCCGCATCACCGACCCCGAAGGCGCGGCGCTGCTGCGCTGGCTGGGCGACGACATGCTGACGCAGCTGGGCCATGTCACCCGCAAGCGCGACGGTTCGATGACGCAGAAGCTGGGCATCTGCCGCAAGAGCGCGCGCGAGATGCTGGCCCCCGCCTCGTTCGACCGGGCCTTTGCGTGGTTCGACGATCCGGGCGGCGACAATCGCGGGCAGGCTCCGCTGATCGTGAAGGCCAATGCCGTGTCGCACGTGCACCGGCGCGTGCCCATCGACCTGTTCATCGTCCCGGTGATCGAGGACGGGCAGGTCGCGGCCCTGTCGGTCCATGCGGGCATCTGGACCAGCGCGGCGCTGTCCTCGCCCCCCGACCGCGTGCCGCGCATGCGCCAGCAGCTGACCCACATGATGGACCGGCTGGGCTTCGACAGCGGCGCCCATACCGGCAAGGCGTTGGTCCACGCGCTGACCGAATTGCCGCACGATCTGCTGATCGGCTTCTCTGAGCTCGACATCGAGCGGGTGGCCACCGCCATGACCAGCCTGGCCGACCGGCCCCGCCCGCGCCTCACCCTGGTCGAGGCTCCGCTGGCGCGCCATCTGTTCGCCTTCGTCTGGCTGCCGCGCGACATGCTCTCGACCGAGGTGCGGCTGCGCATCCTGGGCATGCTGGAAGACGCGATCGGGGCCGAGGTGCTGGACTGGAGCCTGCAGGTCGAGGGCGGCAATCTCGCCATGATCCGCTTCGTGCTCGACATCAGGGCGATCGACGGCGAATTCGACGAGGCCGCGCTGGACGACCAGCTGCAGGTGATGCTGCGCGGCTGGAACGAAGCGGTCGAGGGCGAGCTGGGCAAGCTGGAAGACAGCACCCGCGCCGCTGCCATTTCGGCGCGCTATGCCGACGCATTCCCGACCTCCTACCGCAGTTTCTATGGCTCGACCGAGGCTGCTCGCGACATTTCGCGGATCCACAACATCACCGCCGTCGGCGAAGGCGCGGCTGCCGATGCGCCGCCCGCCCGTGCCGTGCGCCTCTATTGCCCCGACCACCAGCCTGCGACGAAGGACGAACCGCTGCGGCTGAAGGTCTATCAGCAGCACGGCCAGCTTCCCCTGTCGGACGCGGTGCCCGCGCTGGAAAACTTCGGCTTTCGCGTCATGTCGGAGATCCCCACCCTGCTCGACGGCGGGGAACTGGGCACGATCCACGATTTCGGGCTGGGCCTGATCGGCGGCGAGGATGCCGACGAACTGCTCGGCCGCGCCGATGCGATCGAGCAGGCGATTGCCGCCGTCCTCAACAACACGGCAGAGAACGACCAGTTCAACCGCCTCGTCATCTCGGCGGGGCTGAGCGCGAGCGAGACCGACTGGCTGCGCGCGATGTACCGCTATTTCCGGCAGGGCGGGCTGGGTTTCACCATCGTCTCGGCCGTGGGCACGCTGGCCCGCAATCCCGAGATCACGCGCAACCTGCTGGCGCTGTTCCGTGCCTGCCACGAGCCCGGCTTCAAGGGCGACCGCGAAAAGGCCGCGTCCGACGCGCGCGAGGATATCCGCACCGCGCTGCTCAAGGTCGAGCTGATCAACGACGACCGCCTGCTGCGCCAGTACCAGAGCCTGGTCGACGCGATCCTGCGCACCAATGCCTTTGCCCCGGCGGCAAGCGAAGCGCTGGCGTTCAAGATCGACTCCGCGCTTGTCCCCGGCCTGCCCAAGCCCGTGCCATGGCGCGAGATCTTCGTCTATTCGCGGCGGGTGGAAGGCATCCACCTGCGCGCCGGACCGGTCGCGCGCGGCGGGCTGCGCTGGTCCGATCGCCGCGACGATTTCCGTACCGAGATCCTGGGCCTGATGAAGGCGCAGCGCGTGAAGAACGCGGTCATCGTTCCCACCGGCGCCAAGGGCGGCTTCTATCCCAAGCAGCTGCCCGACCCGGCGCGCGACCGCGCTGGCTGGGCCGCAGAAGGGCAGGCCAGCTACCAGGTCTTCATCCGCACCCTGCTGTCGGTCACCGACAATATCGTGAAGGACAAGGTCGTCCATCCCGAAGGCGTGCTCTGCCGCGACGGGGACGACCCCTATTTCGTGGTGGCCGCCGACAAGGGCACGGCCCGCTTTTCCGACGTCGCCAACGCCATCGCCGAGGATCGCGGCTTCTGGCTGGACGATGCGTTCGCCAGTGGCGGTTCGTACGGCTATGACCACAAGGCCATGGGCATCACCGCGCGCGGCGCCTGGATCTCGGTCCAGCGGCATTTTCGCGAGATGGATATCGACGTGCAGTCTGACCCGATCCGCGTGGTCGGCTGCGGCGACATGTCGGGCGACGTGTTCGGCAACGGCATGCTGCTGTCAAAGGCGATCCGCCTGGTCGCGGCCTTCGACCACCGCCACATCTTCATCGATCCCGATCCCGACGCCGCCAAGGGCTGGAAGGAGCGCGAGCGGCTGTTCGCGCTGTCCCATTCCAGCTGGGACGATTACGACAAGTCGCTGATCAGCGAGGGCGGCGGCGTCTTCCCCCGCACGATGAAGCGCATCCCGCTTTCTCCGCAAGCGCGCGAGGCGCTGGGGATCGAGGACAGCGAGATCGAGCCCGACCGCCTGATCGCCGCGATCCTCGCGGCCCCTGTCGACCTGCTGTGGTTCGGCGGGATCGGCACCTATGTTAAGGCCAGCCACGAGATGAACGCGCAGGTCGGCGATCCGACCAACGACGCGCTGCGCATCAGTGCCAGCGACCTGCGCGTCAAGGTGATCGGCGAAGGCGCGAACCTTGGCATTACCCAGGCCGCCCGGATCGAGTTCGGGCTGGACGGCGGACGGATCAACACCGACTTTATCGACAATTCGGCGGGCGTCGATTGCTCGGACAACGAGGTGAACATCAAGATCGCCTTCGCCGCCGCACGCCGCGCCGGGCG
>JAPYSD010000712.1 GCA_029936705.1 Croceicoccus sp.
GTGTATGCCGAGCGCCTCCTCCCTGACGCTCCACGCCCCCTTCATGGTGCGTTCCGAATATGAGGAGACCTTCCTCGTCGCGCCAAACACCGTTCCGTGGGCCACTTAAGCCCGACCAACAAGTTTGGCTGAATGAAAATCCTATCCTACAATGGGCGAGAGATATCTCTTTGCCTGTCTAGGAAGGTCTGAAATGAAAAGAATTGCCTCCGCTTTCGCGGATACGGCGCTGCTGCTCGCAGCACCGGTTACCATGGCTCTAGCGGTGACCTGCGCCATGGTCCCCGCGGCGAAAGCGCAGGAGCCTGCTGAAGGTTCGGCGCCGCTGGATCCAGCCTTCCTCGAGCAGCTGCGCATCGCGCTGCGCGAACATCCCGAGCTCGTCGCGATCGCGTCCACCGAGCACGAGCGCCGCCAGCGCGAAGAACAGATGAAGGTCATGGTCGAGCGGGCCGACGCCGCGCGGACCGAGCTTTCCAAGTCCGATACGATCGGCCTCGTCATGGGCAATCCCGAGGGGCGGGAAACCTATATCGAGTTCCTCGACTATCGCTGCGGTTTCTGCAGGCGCGCTCACGACGAGGTCAACCAGCTGATCGCGGACAGCAAGGAGACGCGCATCGTCACCATCATGCGGCCGGTCCTCGGACCCGATTCCGAAACGCTCGCACGCTTCGCGATGGCAGCCGCCCAGCAGGGCAAGTTCGCCGCGGCAAACAACTATCTCTACGAGAACGAAGTTGCCGCAGACGATGCAGGCCTGGAGCAGGTATCCAAGGCAATCGGCGCCGACTGGAACAAGATCCGTTCAGCCATGACCGGCAATGACGTGTCGGCCCGCCTCGCTGAGCACAACCGCATCGGCGATGATCTGCAGGTGCATGGCACCCCGTTCTTCATCACGCCGACAAAAGTCCATCCCGGATATGTCCCGTTCGACCAGCTGAAGGGCTAACCGAACGCTTCGTATCCGATCCGAGCCACGGGCCAGCCTGACTGACCCGTGGCTCTTTTCATTTCTTGCCGGTCTTCTCTCGCCTGGCCGGCCATCCGAAACCCCGAAAGGTCCAGATCCATGCTTTATCTCAACAAACTCGAACTGATCGGCAATCTCACCCGGGACCCGGAAATCAAGTCGACCTCCAACGGCAAGATGGCTCGCATCGGCATCGCCGTGAACCGCCGGTACAGCCACAATGACGAGATGAAAGAAGAAGTCACTTTCCTCAATGTCACCTGCTTCAACGAGCGCCACGTGCGCATCTTCGAGGAATATTGCCGCAAGGGCACGCAGGTTTATATCCGGGCCGAAGTTCGCATGAACAAGTGGACCGACGGAGACGGCAATGAACGCCAAAACCTCGAAATCGTGATGCAGCCATATCGCAGCGAACTCATCCTGGGCGGCAGGCCGCAAAGCCATGGAGACAACGGCGGCTCCTCACAGC
>JAPYSD010000173.1 GCA_029936705.1 Croceicoccus sp.
CTCACGCACTTCGCTTTCCCGCTGCCCGGTGAGGGCTAGAAGTCGGTAGAGCGGCCCGTAGGGGTAGGACAGCTTGCGCGTAGCCATCCAGAACATCTTCAACTCTTCATCGTCGAGGAAGCGATCGCGGGCGTCTGGCAGGGGAGGCGGGCGTAGATTGTCGAATGGGTTGGCGGAAATGATTTCCGCGTCCTCGGCCCAACTCCAGAGGATCCGCGAATAGGCGAAGGCGTTGCGCCGCGAAGCTGTCCCCGAGATGCCGTCGAAGAAGCGCGAAAGCTCGCTCTTCGCAATGCTGCCGATGGGCTCGGATCCGAACTTCTCCTTCAGCCGGTCGACAACCTGCGTTGCCATCAGTCGGCTCTTCGCGGCAATCTTTCGCTTGCCGTTCTTCGTGTGCCGATACCCATCGAGCCAGCGATCGGCGACGGCATCGAACGCGGTGACCCTTGCCTCGATGTCCGCGCGGGCTCGCTCGTCCACACGGGCCCGGTCAGCGTCCTTCGGATGCGTGCCGGTGTCGACCATCATGGCCAGCGCCTTGCTTCGCTCTCGAGCCTTCTCCGCCGTCCAGGAGCCGTATTTGCCGATGGTGTAGCGCCGGGCGTTCTTCTCGCCGCGCATTCGGTACTGATAGATGAATGCCTTTTTGCCCCGCGGCGTGATTCGCAGCCCAAAGCCTGTGACCTCGTTATCCCAGATGAAGCGCTCAGAAGGGCCTGACTCGGCGGCATCGATCAAGCGTTTGGTGAGGCGTTCGCGCTGTGGTGAAGGGTTGCTCATAATAAGCGATAAATAAGCAAGCCGCGTAGAACTGGCAATGGTCTAAATAGAGCTATCCGAGGATCGCTGCGCTCATACCCCTGCAAAAACGCCCTTTTCACGCGTCTTTGGTGCAATTGATAGATTCGGCGAAGGATAGGGAGTGCTAACTTTTAATCAGTAGGTCGCTGGTTCGAACCCAGCAGGGCTCACCATTCCTGCCGAAGCCGCCCTCCGGGGCCGGCAGCGGGTCTTCGCCCCCCCTATCCCGATCATTATCCCGTGACTCCGCCGCTCACTATTGGCCGTGAGATCGCTGCGGGTATTTTCTTTTGCATTCTTGGGCTTACCCTGATGCAACTGACATCCCTGATAGTATTCGATGCATTCTCGATTTGATCGAGACTTGCAAAATTCGAGCATGACCTGTTACAAACGTTACGGGGATTATCTTTGGACATAGCTGGATTGATTGGCAGCCTGTAGCAATTTGTCAGGGGCGGTACTTGTCGAGCGGCAAGTCCGACAGGTGGGGTATGAATGTTTCGCAGAACGCCTTTATCGGGCATGTGCGCGATTTCCGCGGTACGGATGCCGAGATCGGCGCCGCGGTAGAGGCGCTCGCCCGCAGGCTTGCGCTTTTCGGTGACGATGTCGATGCGTCCCCGCTTTATCCCGCAGTCGAGCGGATCGGCACCATTCAGCGCGACCAGCCGATCTGGGCAGAGCGCAACCACAGCAACCGGATCTTCGTGCTGGATAGCGGCTTTGCGTTCGCCTTCAGCCTCTATCCCGATGGCCGCCGCCATATCGGCGACATCTTCGCGCCGGGTTCGGTCTGCAACTGGTCGAGCGTGTGGGGCGGCATGCTGATCGAGAACGTCATCTTCAAGGCGCGCTCGAAAGTCATCGTTCTCGACCGCGACCGCCTGATCGAGGTTGTCGCCGACCACCGGTCGCTGCGCGAAGCCATCCAGATGCATGAAAACGCGCGCTGTCACCGCAGGCAGCAGCGGTGCCGCGGCCTGATCGCGTTGCCGGCAGCCGAACGGCTCGCGCTCACCCTGCTCGACATCCGGGACGAACTTCGCGTGGGAGGAGAGGGGGACGAGTGGATCGGCCTGCCGCTTACGCTGCGCGAGCTGGGCGACTTGACCGGCCTGACCGACGTGCATGTCTCGCGCACGCTCAAGAAGCTGCAGGAAACCGGCTTCATCGAAAAGCGCGGCAAGCGTTTCCGGCTGAATGCCGACCCGCAGATGCAGGAAGCGCTCGACTACCAGCATTTCTTCTCGGTCAGCGAAAGCGCCTAGGGCAGCCTGGCCTTTTCGAATCCGCCCCAGCAATCGTCGTAATCGCGCTGCAGTTCGGCCAGGGACAATGCCGTCTTCGACGGGGCGATGACCCAGCGGCTTTCGAACATGAAGGCCAGCGTATTCTCCAGCTTTACAGGTGCCAGTTCCGCTTCCATGGCGCTGCGGGTGCTGGCCGCGTCCGGGCCGTGCCCGTTCATCTGGTTGTGCAGGCTGGCGCCGCCCGGTTCGAACCCGCCCTTGCCGTCCTTCGGCCCCTGCTTGGCGTCATACTCGCCATGGATCAGCCCCATGAACTCGCTCATGACGTTGCGGTGGAACCATGGCGGGCGGAACGTATCCTCGGCCACCATCCAGCGCGGGGGAAAGATGACGAAATCGCAATTGGCCGTACCCGGCGTGTCGCTGGGACTGGTCAGGACCGTGAAGATGGAAGGGTCGGGATGGTCGAAGCTGACGGTGCCGATCGTGTTGAAGCGCGCCAAATCATAGCGCAGCGGCGCGCTGTTGCCGTGCCAGGCGGCCACGTCAAAGGGCGAATGGCCCAGCGTGGTATGCCAGAGATGGCCCTGGAACTTCTGGACCAGCTGATATTCGCCCTCCAAATCCTCGAACCACGCGGCCGGGGTTTCGAAATCGCGGGGATTGGCCAGCCCGTTCGACCCGATCGGCCCCAGGTCGGGCAAGCGGAAAGGCGCGCCATAGTTTTCGCAGACATAGCCGCGTGAGGGTCCGTCCAGCTGCACGGCGAAACGCAGCCCGCGCGGGATCAGCGCGATATGGCCCGGCGGCACCTCCATCCGGCCCATTTCGGTCAGCAAGGTCAGCGTGCCCATCTGCGGCACGATCAGCAGTTCCCCGTCGGAAAACTGCACGGCCCGCCGCTCCATCGACCGGTTCGCGGCATAGAGATGCACGCCAATGCCCGCCCCTGCCGCGACATCGCCATTGGCGCCATAGGTCACGAGCCCTTCCAGCCAGTCCGTCGGCTGTTCCGGCAGCAACAAGGCACTCCACCGCAGGCGGTTCGGATCGACCGGTCCGCGCTCCAGCGGAGCGGTCGCAAGGCGGTGGGCGGCGTCGAGCGGGCGGAACGGCGGATGGCTGGCGGCAGGGCGCAGGCGATAGAGCCACGAACGCCGGTTCTCGGCTCGGGGCGCGGTGAAGGCGGTGGTCGAGAACTGCTCGGCATACAGGCCGAAGGCGGGGCGCTGGGGGCTGTTGCGGCCCACGGGCAGCGCGCCCGGGACCGCTTCGGTCGCGAAGTGATTGCCGAAGCCGGTCAGATATTCCATCCGCTCCGCTCCGTCAGGCCGTTTCGCCCGGCTCGTCCACCTTCAGCGTGCCGCGGCGTACCTGGTCGCGCTCCATGCTTTCGAACAGCGCCTTGAAGTTGCCCTCGCCGAAACCGTCGTCGCCCTTGCGCTGGATAAATTCGAAGAACACCGGGCCGACATTCGCCTCGGCGAAGATCTGCAGCAACAGGCGCGGCTGGCCGCCCTCGGTCGTGCCGTCCAGCAGGATGCCGCGCGTCTTCAGCGCCTCGGTATCCTCGCCGTGGCCGGGCAGGCGCTCGGTCAGCATCTCGTAATAGGTCTCGGGCGGGGCGGTCATGAAGGGCACGCCCGTCTGTTTCAGCGAATCCCAGGCCGCGATCAGGTCGTCGCAGATGAAGGCGATGTGCTGGATGCCCTCGCCGTTGAATTCGCGCAGGAATTCCTCGATCTGGCCCTTTCCGCCGTCGCCTTCCTCGTTCAGCGGAATGCGGATCTTGCCGTCGGGCGCGGTCAGCGCCTTGGACGTCAGGCCGGTATATTCGCCCTTGATGTCGAAATAGCGGATCTCGCGAAAGTTGAAGAGCTTTTCATAGTAATCGGCCCAATAGGCCATGCGCCCGCCATAGACGTTGTGCGTCAGGTGATCGATGCGCTGGAAGCCCGCGCCCGCCGGATGCTTGTCGACACCGGGCAAATAATCGAAGTCGATGTCATAGATCGACATGTCCCCGCGCTCGGCGCCTTCGTAGCGGTCGACCAGATAGATGATCGCATTGCCGATCCCGCGAATGGCGGGCAGGCGCAGTTCCATCGGCCCGGTTTCCAGCTGGACGGGTTCGGCCGAACGGTCAAGCAGTTCCTCATAGGCGCGGCGCGCGTCCTTCACGCGGAAGGCCATGCCGCAGGCGCTGGCGCCATGCTCGCGGCTGAAGAACCACGCGGGCGAGCCGGGTTCGTAATTGGTGATCAGGTTGATATCGCCCTGCCGCCACAGCTGCACGTCCTTGGACCGGTGGTTGGCGACATGGGTAAAGCCCATCGCCTTGAACACGGGTTCCAGCTGGCCCTTTTCGGGCGCGGAGAATTCGACGAATTCGAATCCGTCGAGGCCGATGGGGTTTTCGAAAAGGTCAGTCATGGGTGGCGTCCTCGGGTAATTTCCTGATTGTAACGGGTTCATCGCCGTCCTGCAGCCGGTCGGCAGGAAAGGGTTCGGTGTCGCGGTAGCGCGTGTAGATCGGCCCGAAATCCAGGTCGACGAGGCCGGTGATCAGCTGCTGCAGATCGTCGATGACGAAATAGGTGCTCTGGAAATCGTCGATGGCATAGGCGGTGCGCATGATCCGTTCGGGATCGAAGCGCAGGCGCAGCACATCGGGGTCGGTGGTGGAAAAGACGGTCTCTCCGGCAGAGGACACGATGCCCGCGCCATAGGCCTTGAGCCCGCCGTGTTCCTCGATCAGGCCGAATTCGACCGTGTACCAGTAGATGCGCGCCAGCATCGGCACTGCGTCCATCGCCCGCGCCCGTTCGCCCGCCGCGCCATAGGCAGCCATGAAATCGGCGAAGGTCGGGTCCAGCAGCATCGGCACGTGGCCGAAGAAATCGTGGAACACGTCGGGCTCTACCAGGTAGTCCAGCTCGTGCTCCTCGCGGATCCAGCGGGTCACGGGAAAGCGGCGATTGGCAAGGTGGTCGAAGAACACCTCATCGGGGATGAAGCCGGGCACGGCCACGATCCGCCAGCCGGTCGCCTCGTCCAGGATCGCGCTGGCATGTTCGAAATCCGGGATGCCGTCGGCGCAGTCCAGCCGCGCAAGCCCCTCGCGGAACGCCTTGGCCGCGTGCTTTTCGGCGAGGGCGACCTGCCGTTCGTACAGGCGGCGCCAGCGCTCATGCTCGGCAGCGGAATAGGCGGCGTGGTCCTGCGGCACGGTATAATCGGCGCGGGCGCCGTCATAGTCGCCGCGAAGCTCATTCGAACTATTGGCTGATCCGGGTTTCTTCATGTTTATATAATACCACAGGGCGCGAACGGTTTCCGTGCAAAGATCGCGCGCCGCGTCGTGGTTTTTGGTGGATTCCACCACTGCGCGTGCCTATCGTGGCGCAATGCCCCGTCTTGATGCCTATGATAAGCGGATCATCGCTGCGCTGCAGGACGATGCGCGCATGCCGATCGCCGCCGTCGCCGAGCGGGCCGCCCTGTCCGCCACCCCCGTCAGCCGCCGGGTCAGGCGGCTGGAGGAAGAGGGGGTGATCGCGGGCTATGCCCCGGTGCTGGATCCGCGCAAGCTGGGCTTCGAACTGGAAGCCTATGTGCTGATCAACCTGGAATCGCATTCGGACGAATCCATCGCGCGTTTTGAAACGATGATCCGCGACCATCCTTATATCGTGTCGTGCCACGCGGTGACGGGCGACATGGATTACATCCTGCGGGTAATCGCCCGGGATGTCGAACATCTCTCGCAGATCACGTTGAAGACGCTGGTGCGGATGGAAGGCGTGCGGGACGTGAAATCGATCATCGCACTGGAAGCGATCAAGGAAAGCCGGGCGCCGCCACTGGAATAGCGGCAGCGCCCGGCCTTCTCAGAGACCGAGCCTTCAGCGCGCCAGCATGTTGCGTGCCTGGCTGGCGATCTGCGCCAGCATGGCGGGGGCGATCAGCGTGGTCGCCTTGGCGCGCCCGATCATCGCGCGGAAACGCTCGATCGCGGCCTCGCGCTCCTGCGCCCAGGCTTCGACCGCGGCGAGCGGATCGGCCTTGGCCTTTTTCGCGCGGGCGAGATCGCGCAGGAATTCCAGCCGCATCTGCTGGAAATCGCGCGACAGTCCCGCGACCAGCAGGCGTTCCCACGGGTCCGAAGGGGCCATCAGGGCCGCGGTCGATTGCGCCCAGTGCAGCCCCAGAAGGTCGCCGATCCGGGTGAAGGCCGTGGTCAGCACGCGCGGCTCGATCCCGGTTTCGGATGCAAGCTGTGCAAGCCCCACCGCGCCGTCGAGGTCGAACAGGCCCGCGACGCGCACCGCTTCCTCGTCGGGCACGCCGCCTTCGGCGAAGCGGTCGAGCAGTTTCTGCGAATTGGCCCGCGCTTCCTCGGCCAGCAGGTCGCGGGTGTCGGTCGCCAGCGCCTCGACCCCTTCGCTCAGGCGGTCCAGCGTGGCGGACGGCTTCACGTGGCCGCTGCTTGCGCGCAGCACATCAGCCATGTGCCCACGAACCGCGCTGGCCAGATAGTCGAGCAGCAGCAGCCGAGCGGGTTCCGCCATGCGGGCCTGCTCGATCTTGTCCCAGCACTGGTCCAGCGCGAACAGGCGCGTCACCACCGCGAAGGCCGCGGCGACCTGCGCCAGCGTGACGCCTTCTTCCTCGGCCAGCTCGAACGGGTGCACCAGGCCCAGCCGGTTGACCAGCGCATTGGCAAGCTGCGTCGCGATGATCTCGCGGCGCAGGCGGTGGGAGGCGATCTGGTTCCGGAAATCGCTGCGCATAGGCTGGGGGAAGGCGTCGAACAGCATGTGTTCCAGCCCATCGTCGTCGGGAACGGTCGATGCCTCGATCTCGGCCTGCAGGCGAAGCTTGGCGGATGACAGCAGCACGGCCAGTTCGGGCCGGGTCAGCCCCTTGCCCTCCGCCGCGCGGCGCACCAGCGTCTCGCTGTCGGCCAGCCCCTCGGTCCGGCGGTCGAGGTCGCCCGTTTCCTCCAGCATCTCCATCACGCGCAGGTGGCTGGCCGTGGCATGCGACGCGCCGCGTTCGGCCACCGACAGGGCAAGCGCCTGCAGGCGGTTGTCCTCCAGCACGATCTCGGCAACCTCGTCCGTCATCTCGGCCAGGATCGAATTGCGGCGTTCCTCGGACAGGCGCCCGGCGCGGCGCGCGGCGGCAAAGGCGATCTTGATGTTCACCTCGTTG
>JAPYSD010000174.1 GCA_029936705.1 Croceicoccus sp.
GTACCGCGCTGTGCAAGGCTTCGACAGGCGGCGGCGGCACGGCTTGACCCGACCGCGGGCACGTTCCAAACACGCTGGGATGAGCGACCAAGCACCCGATATTTCGCAGATGAGTTACGAACAGGCCCTGGCCGCGCTCGAGGATGTGGTGCGCCGACTCGAAGGGGGCGATGCCGCGCTGGACGAATCCATCGCGCTGTACGAACGCGGCGAAGCGCTGCGCAAGCACTGCCAGGCCCGCCTCGACGCGGCGCAGGCCCGGATCGAGGCAATCGTCGCCGATGCCGAGGGGCGTGCCGCCGGAACCCGTCCGTTCGACGAACCGGCAGCCTGAACCCGATGTCCAGCATGGTCGTGAACGACGAACTCCCCCAGGCGCTTGGCCGCATTGCAAGGGACGTCGACGCATGCTTCGACGCGATCCTCCCGGTGCCGCAGGATGCACGGGCACGGCTAATCGAGGCGATGCGCTACGCCGCGATCGGCGGGGGCAAGCGGATGCGGCCGCTGCTGTGCGTCACGACTGCCAGCATGCTGGCGGTTGACCGCGAGACTGCCGTACGCGTCGGCTGCGCGATCGAGGCGATCCACGTCTATTCGCTGATCCATGACGACTTGCCCTGTATGGACGACGATGCGCTGCGGCACGGCAAGCCGACGCTGCACCGCCAGTTCGACGAGGCGACCGCCGTGCTGGCGGGCGATTCGCTCCACGCGCTGGCGTTCGAGATTTTGAGCGACGCCGATCGCCTGCCCGATCCGTTCACCCGCGCCGAGCTTGTCTCCTGCCTTGCGCAGGCGAGCGGCGCAAACGGCATGGCGGGCGGCCAGATGATGGACATCGTCGCCGAGACCAGCGAGTTCGACCTGCCCACGGTCACGCGCCTGCAGCAGCTCAAGACCGGCGCATTGCTGGCCGCTTCGGTCGAAATGGGCGCGATTCTGGGCCATTTGCCTGCCGATGGGCGGCGTTCGCTGCGCCATTACGCGCATGATATCGGCCTTGCCTTCCAGATCGCCGACGATCTGCTGGATCACGAGGGCGACGAGGAACTGGCGGGCAAGGCGCTGCGCAAGGACGCGCAGGCCGGCAAGTCGACCTTCGTGTCGCTGCTGGGTGCCGACCGCGCGCGCGACCAGGCCCGCATGCTGGTCGAACAGGCGATCGGCCATCTGAACGCCTATGGCCGGGAAGCCGACCTGCTGCGCGCGGTGGCGCGCTACGTGGTCGATCGGCCGAACTGATCGCCCGGCAAGAACACGACAAGGGGAGGGACAAGTGAGCAGAGGCCAGGAACGGGTCGGCATATACCCGGGGACCTTCGACCCCATCACCCTGGGGCATTGCGACATCATACGCCGCGGCGCGAAGCTGGTGGACCGGCTGATCATCGGCGTGACCACCAATCCGTCCAAAAACCCGATGTTTTCTCCGCAGGAACGGATGGCGATGGTCAACCGCGAGGTGGCCGACCTGGAGGTCCAGAATGTCGAGGTCGTCGGCTTCAACGCCCTGTTGATGCGCTTTGCCGAAAAGCAGGGCGCGCAGGTGATCGTGCGCGGGCTGCGGGCGGTTGCCGATTTCGAATACGAATACCAGATGGCCGGCATGAACCAGCAGCTGAACGACGATATCGAAACCGTTTTCCTGATGGCCGATGTTTCGCTGCAGCCGATCGCATCCAAGCTGGTGAAGGAAATCGCCCAGTTCGGCGGCGATATTTCGCCCTTCGTCAGCGACGCGGTCAAGCAGGACGTCGTCGCGCGGGTCAAGGAACAGGGCCTGAAAGGCGATTACTGACCTGGCAGTCCGCTGGCGCGGATGGCCGTTCTCATTCATTTTACCGACAGCGCAAGCGGGCTATCCGGCCGTGAAACTTGCAAGGGATCCTTGATGACTATCCGTATTTCGATGCCCTCACGCGTTTTGATGAAAGCCGGTATCGCCGCGCTGGCGCTTGGCCTGTCCGGTGCCGCGATCGCGCAGGACGGTGCTGCCGATGATCTTGCACAGGACGCGACGGAAGCGGTCGAGGCCGATATCAGCGCCGCTCCGACGTCGATGGCCGATTACTGGACCGTGGATACGGATGTCGCCGTCGACCCCGAGAACGTGTGGCTGCTCGACCTGTCGAATGGCGGGCGGGTTGCCATCCGCCTCAAGCCGCAGTGGGCGCCCGAACATGTGGAGCGTATCAAAACGCTGACGCAGCAGGGCTTTTACGACGGCGTCATCTTCCACCGCGTGATCGAGGGATTCATGGCGCAGTCAGGCGATCCCAGCGGCACCGGTCGCGGCGGTTCGGAGCTTCCCGACCTGAAGGAAGAGTTCAATCGCGTCCCGCACCTGCGCGGTACGGTGTCGATGGCGCGCATGGGCAATTCGGTCGATTCCGCCAACAGCCAGTTCTTCATCGTGTTCTATCCGACCATGGCGATCGACGGGAAATACACGGTGTTCGGCCGGGTCATCGGCGGCATGAACAATGTCGACGCGATTTCCCGCGGCGAACCGCCGGCCAACCCCACCCGCATCGTTCAGGCGTCGCTGGCCAGCCAGCATAAGGCGCCCCCCGCGGCGGCGGCCCCGACGCAGGAGATCACGGCCGACATGCTGAACAATGCCGCGCCGGACAGCGGGCAGTAACACCGCTTTCCATTCGCATCGCGCGTGACTAGTGGAGCGCGATGCGAGTTGATGCTTTCGATTTCGACCTTCCCGCCGACCGGATTGCGCTTCGCCCCGCGCGCCCGCGCGACGCCGCGCGCATGCTGCTGGTTCAGGGATCGAAAGGCGGGCTGAGCGACCGCCACGTACGCGATCTGCCGTCGCTGCTGGCGCCGGGCGACGTGCTGGTATTCAACGACACGCGCGTCATTCCCGCCCGCCTGGAAGGCGTTCGCCTGCCGCGTGACGGGGACGAGGGCGAGGGCGCGAAGATCGGCGCGACGCTGCACAAACGGATCGACCTGCGCTGCTGGCAGGCTTTCGTCCGCAACGGCAAGCGCCTGCGTGAAGGTGACGTCATCCGCTTCTCCGCCGATGTGTCGGCCAGTGCCGAGCGCCGATTTGACGATGGAAGCTGGACGCTGCGCTTTCACGGCGAGGAGCCTGTCGAACTCCTGCTGGAGCGGGCAGGGCAGATGCCGCTGCCGCCCTATATCGCAGGCAAGCGGGAAACGGACGACCAGGATCGCAGCGATTACCAGACCATGTTCGCCCGGGAGGACGGCGCGGTCGCCGCTCCGACCGCGGCGCTGCATTTCACCCCCGAACTGATCGCCGCGCTGGACGAGCGGGGCATCGGTCGCGAGACGCTGACCTTGCATGTCGGCGCTGGTACGTTCCTGCCGGTCAAGGCGGACGACACCGATGACCACCAGATGCATGCCGAATGGGGCACGATCGGCGAAGCGACGGCAGGACGGCTGAACGCCGTGCGAAACGCGGGCGGGCGCGTCATCGCGGTCGGCACAACGGTGCTCCGCCTGCTGGAAAGCGCGGCGGACGAGAATGACGTTATACGCCCGTTCGCGGGCGACACTTCGATCTTCATCACCCCCGGCTATCGGTTTCGCGCGGTCGACGGGTTGATGACCAACTTTCACCTGCCCAAGTCGACCCTGTTCATGCTGGTCAGCGCGCTGATGGGGCTGGACACGATGCAGGCGGCCTATGCCCATGCCATCGCGCAGCAGTACCGTTTCTACAGCTATGGCGACAGTTCGCTGCTATTGCCCGATCGGGCAGGGCAAGGGGCGTCTTGAAAAGCGCGAGTGCGGGGGCCACACAGGCAGGGTGGAAACCATACTAGATATTCGCGGCCTGTCGAAAACCTATTCCGGCAGGGGCAGCGCACCACCCGTCACGGCCCTCGACAATGTAGACCTCCAGATCCGCAAGGGCGAGATTTTTGCCCTTCTGGGGCCCAATGGTGCCGGCAAGACGACATTGATTGGCGCGGTTTGTGGCATGGTTCGGCCCACAAGTGGCTCGGTCACGGCATTCGGGCACGACATGGCGCACGACTGGCGCCGCATGCGCGCCAGGATCGGGCTGGTCCCGCAGGAGCTGTCGATCGACATGTTCGACAAGGTCGAGCGCGCGGTCGCCTATTCGCGCGGGCTGTTCGGCAAGCCCGCCGATCCCGCCCGGATCGAGGAAGTGCTGCGCACCCTCTCGCTCTGGGACAAGCGCGATGCGCAGTTGCGGGCGCTTTCGGGCGGCATGAAGCGCCGCGTGCTGATCGCGAAGGCGCTGTCGCACGATCCCGACCTGCTGTTCCTCGACGAACCGACCGCCGGGGTCGACGTCGAACTGCGCCGCGACATGTGGCACACCATTGGGCGCCTGCGCGAACAGGGCGTCACCGTCATCCTCACCACCCATTACATCGAGGAAGCGGAGGAAATGGCCGACCGCGTCGGGGTAATCAGCAAGGGGCGCATCCTGCTGGTCGACGACAAGGATGCGATGATGAAGCGTCTTGGCCGTACCGAGGCCAGCTTCGCGCTGGGACAGCCGCTGGACAGCGTGCCGACGGCCTTGAACGCATACCCGGTCACGCTGGAACACGGCGGTCGCAGCCTGGTGTTTCGCGGCGGCGACGGAAGCGGCCTTGGCAAGGAGCAGGTGGCGGAAATCGCCAAGCTGCTCGTGACCGAGGGTATCGATTTCACCGGCATCGACCAGCACGAATCCAGCCTGGAGGACATCTTCGTCCGTCTGGTCGAGGACCGCGAAGCCATGCAGGGCGCAAGCGGGGAGAACGCGGCATGAGCTTCAATCTCACCAGTGCGTTCACCATCTACCGCGCCGAATTGCTGCGTTTCCTGCGCACCGCCTTCGGTTCGCTGGTTTCGCCCGTGTTGACCACCTGCCTATACTTCATCGTCTTCGGGGCAGCGATCGGCGGCCGCATGAGCGAGGTGGGCGGCGTTCCCTATGGCGCGTTCATCGTGCCGGGCCTGCTGCTGCTGACCATGCTGTCGGAAAGCACGTCGAACGCCAGTTTCGGCATCTACATGCCGCGCTTTACCGGCTCTGTCTACGAACTGCTGTCCGCGCCCGTCGGGGTGGCGGAAACGCTGGTCGGCTATGTCGGCGCGGCGGTGACGAAGTCGCTGATCCTTGCCGCGATCATCCTGCTGACCGCGACCCTGTTCGTCGATTACCACATCATGCACCCGCTGGCGGCGTTCGGCTTCATCGTGATGGTCGCCTCGGCGTTTTCGCTGCTGGGCTTCATCCTGGGCCTGTGGGCCGACGGGTTCGAGAAGTTGCAGATGGTGCCGCTGCTGCTGCTGACGCCGCTGACGTTCCTGGGCGGCACGTTCTATTCGATCGACATGCTGGCAGAGCCGTGGCGCACCGCGGCGCTGTTCAACCCGATCGTCTATCTCGTCAGCGGGCTGCGCTGGACGTTCTATGGCGAGGCGGATGTCTCGATCGCGGTGGCGACGGGCCTGACGCTGGCGTTCCTGGCGCTGTGCATCGTTATTATTGCGACCATTTTCAAAACCGGCTGGCGGCTGCGCGAGTGATTTGATACCGCGCTGCGCCATGGGATCCCGGGCGCTTATTGTCGTTTCGCTGGCCGCTTGTGCCGCTACTCCTGCTGCTGCGCAGGATACTGTCTACATCGAACCTTACCCGCGCCTGCAGGTGCCTGAGCCGGAGCCCGAGGGCCTGCCCGTCGCCGCGCGCGAAATGGTGGAGACTGCGATCGCGACCGGCGACCCGGACAAGGTGCGCACGGTCCTGGAAATCGCGCGCCAGACCTATCCCGTTGGCGGGGCGGAGCTTGACGCGCTGGAGGCCGGTTTCAAGGCCAATCGCCAGCGCATCGCCGCGGCCGAGGAAGCGCGCAAGCGCGAATCGCTGCGCAATGCGGGCCCACTGGAAGGCTGGACCGGCAAGGGCGAATTCGGCGCTTTGGCGTCAAGCGGCAACAGCGAGGACCTGGGCGTGACCGCCGGGTTCCGCGCCAATCGCGTCGGCATCAGCTGGCGCCACAGGGTCAACGCGCGTTTCGATTTCCAGAGCTCGAGCGGCGATACTACGCGCGAACGCTATCTGTTCGCCTATGAACCCAGCTTCGACCTGTCGCCCAAGGCGTTCGTGTTCGGCCTTGCCCAGTACGAGAAGGACGAGATCCAAGGCTTCTCCTCGCGCTATTCGGCGTCGAGCGGTATCGGCTGGCGTCCGTTCGACCGCGACGGACTGCGGCTTGAGCTGAAGGGCGGCCCGGCGTGGCGGCGCACCGTGCTGGTCGATCCGCTGATGGAAAGCGAGGACGATACCTATCTGGCCGGGCTTGGCGCGGTGGAACTGGAATGGCGCATCGCCGACAGCCTGACCCTGACGGAGAGCGCCAATGCCTTCGTCCATTCCGACAATTCGACCTTTGCCGCGCTGACGGGGCTGGAGGCCGGGCTGGGCAGCAGGCTGAAGGCGCGCCTGTCGTACAGCATCGAGCATGACACCGATCCGCCCGAGAACACCAAGCCGACCGACACGCTTTCGCGCATATCGTTGATCTACGATTTCTGAGTTCGCGGGGGCGGCTAGCCCGCGAACCATCCCCAGACCAGCTTTGCCGTCAGCGCCAGGCTGACCGCCACCAGCAGCGGCCGGATCAGCCTGGCACCCAGCTTGACCGCATAGCGCGAGCCGATCCACGAGCCGGTCATCGCCCCTGCCGCGCAAGCAAGGCCAAGCGCCCACACGATCTTGCCGCCCGCCGCGAAGACGACGACGCTGGCCACGTTCGTCATCATGTTGAACAGCTTGGCATGGGCGGTCGCGCGGGTCAGTCCTTCGCCGCGCAGGCCAACCTGCGTCGCGGCGAAGAAGCTGCCTGTGCCGGGGCCGAAGAACCCGTCGTAGAACCCGATCGCGCCCGCGACCGGGGCATAGCCCTTGCGGGTCAGCACATGGTGCGCCTGCGTATCGTCCATGCGCGGCGACAGCAGGACATAGAGCGCGACACCCATCAGCAGCAGCGGCACGATCAGTTCGAGCGCGCGGGTCGAAATCTGCTGTACCAGCAGCGATCCCGTTCCCGCGCAAAGCAGGGCGAGCAGCCCCAGCCACTTTTCCTTGCGCCAGTCGACCAGCCCGGCACGCGCGTAATTGACGAAAGCCATGGTGGTCCCGGCGATCGACTGCGACTTGTTGGTGCCCAGCGCCAGTTGCGGCGGCAATCCGGCGACCAGCGCGGGCATCATGAC
>JAPYSD010000713.1 GCA_029936705.1 Croceicoccus sp.
AAATAAAACTTTATTTCCGAACCCCCTGTACATCCCGCCCGGCGCGGCGGGGGGCGGGCCGGTCGGCGTCGTCTGCGTGCCGGACGGCCTCGCGTGGCTCGGCTTTATGAAGCTGGACTCCGTGCTGGACAATATGATCGCCGACGGGCGCGTGGCCATCAACGGCGAGGTGCTGGACACCCCCGCCACGGTGCTCACCAGCCTGAGCGGCGTCACGGTGGACGGCAAGCCCGTCGCGGCGCCCGAACAGGCGCGGCTGTTCTGCTTTCACAAGCCGCAGGGCCTGCTGACGGCAGAGCGCGATCCCGCCGGTCGTCCCACGATCTACACCGCGCTGCGCAACGCGCTGCCGCCGGGCAGCCCGCGGCTGATGCCGGTGGGCAGGCTCGACCTGAATACCGAGGGGCTGCTGCTGCTGACCAATGATGGCGAGCTGAAACGCGCGCTGGAACTGCCATCCACCGGCGTGCCGCGCACCTATCGCGCACGGACGTTCGGCGACATCACGCAGGCGCAGCTGGAAGACCTGATGGACGGGGTGGAGATCGACGGCATCCGTTACGGCCAGATCGACGCGAACATGGAGCGGCGCACGGGCCGCAACCAGTGGATCGAGCTGACCCTGACCGAAGGCAAGAACCGCGAAGTTCGCCGGGTTCTTGAGCACTTGGGCCTCAAAGTGTCGCGCCTGTTGCGCCTCGCCTATGGGCCGTTCGTGCTGGGCGACCTGCCGCGCGGCCAGGCGGCGGAAGTCCCACAAAAGGATGTCGAGCGGCTGCGCAAGATGCTGAAGGCAGAGAAGAGCCTGTGAAGCCGGGCAAACCCACTGGGCTGCGCATCATCGCGGGCGAATGGCGCGGCCGCCGCCTTGTCGCGCCCGAGGGCGATGCGACGCGCCCCACCGCCGACCGCACGCGTGAGGCGCTGTTCTCAATGCTGCTCAGCCGCATCGGCAGTTTCGAGGGGCTGTTCGTTGCCGATCTCTTCGCCGGTTCGGGTGCTTTGGGCCTCGAAGCCCTCTCGCGCGGTGCCGAACGGGCGCTGTTCGTCGAACAGGATGCCGGGGCATTGCGGGCATTGCGGGCGAATATCGCGTCGCTCCGCGCGCAGCAGCGCTGCGACGTGCGCGCCGGTTCGGTCCTTTCGCTGGCGCGGACCGATAATGCGCCCGATCTGGTGCTGATGGAT
This sequence comes from Croceicoccus sp., assembly GCA_029936705.1. Taxonomy (GTDB): domain Bacteria; phylum Pseudomonadota; class Alphaproteobacteria; order Sphingomonadales; family Sphingomonadaceae; genus Croceicoccus. The sequence goes on from JAPYSD010000713.1 coordinate 1,189, forward strand.
CCGCCCTATGGCACCGGGGCGGGAGCCGTGGCGCTCGACCGGATGGACCGGTTGGGCTGGATCGAAAGCGCGGCATGGATCAGCATCGAAACGGCCCGCGACGAGGATCTGGCGGTCAAGGGCTTTGCTGCCGACACCGTTCGCGACATCGGGAAATCGCGGCTGCACCTGCTGCGCAAGGAATTCTGACTCGGAAAATGGATGGCCGTGCATCCACGGACAATCCTCCCCCTGATTCGCGCCCATCACGGT
>JAPYSD010000175.1 GCA_029936705.1 Croceicoccus sp.
GTCTCCACCTGGAACGAGAACGTGTGGCTCGCCTCGCGCGGCGGCGGCATCGGCACCTATTGGGGCAATGTGCGCGGCATCGGCGAGCCGGTCGGCCTCAACGGCAAGACCAGCGGCATCATCCCGTTCGTGCGGGTGATGGACAGCCTGACGCTCGCCATCTCTCAGGGTTCGCTGCGCCGCGGTTCGGCCGCGTGCTACATCGACGTGCACCACCCCGAGATCGAGGAATTCCTCGAGATCCGGACCACCACGGGCGACTTCAACCGCAAGGCGCTGAACCTGCACCACGGCGTGCTCTTGACCGACGAGTTCATGGAAGCGGTGCGCGACGGCGCCGATTTCGACCTCAAGAGCCCCAAGGACGGCTCGGTCCGTTCGACCGTCAATGCGCGCGCGCTGTTCCAGAAGCTGGTCGAGGTGCGGCTGCGCACGGGCGAGCCCTATTTCGTGTTCTCGGACACGGTGAACCGCATGATGCCCAAGCATCACCGCGACCTGGGGCTCAAGGTGTCGACCTCGAACCTGTGTTCGGAGATTACCCTGCCCACCGGCAAGGACCACCACGGCAAGGACCGCACCGCGGTATGCTGCCTGTCCTCGCTCAACCTGGAAACCTGGGACGAGTGGAACGGCGACAAGCGTTTCATCGAGGACGTGCTGCGCTTCCTCGACAACGTGCTGCAGGATTACATCGACCGCGCGCCGGACGAGATGGAGAACGCCAAGTATGCCGCCGCGCGCGAGCGTTCGGTCGGCATGGGCGTGATGGGCTTCCACTCGTTCCTGCAGTCCAAGGGCATCGGGTTCGAAAGCGCGATGGCCAAGGCCATGAACCTCAAGATGTTCAAGCACATCAACGCCAAGGCGAACGAGGCGTCGATGGTGCTGGCCAAGGAGCGCGGACCGTGCCCTGACGCCGAGGAAATGGGCGCGATGGAGCGGTTCAGCTGCAAGATGGCGATCGCGCCGACCGCGTCGATCAGCATCATCTGCGGCGGCACCAGCGCCTGCATCGAACCGATCCCGGCCAATATCTACACGCACAAGACGCTGTCGGGTTCGTTCGTGGTCAAGAACCCCTATCTGCAGAAGATGCTGGCGGAAAAGTCCAAGGATTCGGCCAATGTCTGGAACTCGATCCTGGAGCGCGGCGGTTCGGTCCAGCACCTCGACTTCCTGACGCCGGAGGAAAAGGCCGTGTTCAAGACCAGCTTCGAGATCGACCAGCGCTGGCTGCTCGAATTCGCGGCGGACCGGACGCCCTTCATCGACCAGGCGCAGAGCCTCAACCTCTTCATCCCCGCCGATGTCGACAAGTGGGACCTGCTGATGCTGCATTTCCGCGCGTGGGAAATGGGGATCAAGTCGCTCTATTACCTGCGGTCGAAGTCGGTGCAGCGCGCCGGTTTCGCGGGCGGGGTCGAGGCGGACAACACCATCGACGCCGCGAAATACGAGCTGAACACCGGCGAGACCGATTACGAGGAATGCCTGGCTTGCCAGTAAGCGGGCGGGACTGACCGATAAGCCAAGGGGCGGTGCCGGAAGCGGCGCCGCCCCTTTTTGCTGCCGGGCGGCGGTACAACGGCGAACGGGCGCGGCGGCGCGCTGGGCGGATCGACTGGCGGCGCGGGGCGTTGGCAGGGGGAGAAGCCTCCGCCATTCCAGACCCCGGACCACCCATGAAAACCGACAGCGCCATGTTCTACCACAACGCCGAACGGCTGATCAGCGCGGGCGCATCCGCCGCCGTGCTGTTCGTCGTCATCATCGTGCTGATCCGCGTGCTGGGCAAGCGGGCGACCGGGCAGATGAGCAATTTCGACTGGATGATCTCGATCACCGTGGGCAGCCTCGCCGCCAGCGGCATCCTGCTGCAGGACGTCAGCCTGGCCGACGTCATCCTGGCCATCGCGGTCATCGGTTTCCTGCAATGGGGCACTGCCTGGCTCGCCTCGCGCAGCGTCTGGTTCGAGACGCTGGTCCGCGCCCGGCCCCGCCTGCTGGTGCACAAGGGCGAGCTGCTGGAAGACGAGATGAAGCGCGAGCGCATCTCGCGGCACGAGATCTACTCCTATCTGCGCAAGAAGGGGTATGCCGGTGCGAGCGAGGCGAACTGGGTGATCCTGGAAAACGACGGCACGATGACCGTGATCCCCCGGCAGGAAACGGGGCTTGAGGATGCAGGGCTGCTGGACGACGTGATCTGGGCGTCCTCACCCGTGCCGGACGATGGCGGCAGTGCGGGCGAAAAGGCGGAACCTTCGCGCTGACCCCCGGTTGATCGGGAAACCGTCCAGCCACGGAGACCCGGATGACCGCCGACACCCAGACCCTGAACCGCATCGCGCCGCGCAGCGGCGTCGCCTTCGAACTGAACGAGGGCGAGCGGCTGACGGTGATCGACGCCGAGGGGCAGCAGGTGGCCGACCTGCTCGCCTTTGCGCGCGGCGACGTGGGCGAGGTGATCTCGAACGGGCGGACTTTCGACTATGAAGAGACGATCGCGCTGACCACCGGCAACCGGCTGTGGTCGAACCGCTCGAACGTGCTGCTCTCGATCGAGGAGGACACCGTCGGGCGCCACGATTTCCTGCTGACCCCGTGCAGCGAGGCGACGTTCCGCCATTTCTATCCCGGCAAGCCCGTCCACCGCGGCTGCTTTGGCAACCTGGCCGAGGCGCTGGCGCCCTGGGGCATCGATGCGGACAGCATCCCCGTCGCCTTCAACGTGTTCATGAACGTGCCCGTGGCGCAGGACGGCAAGGTATCCGTCCTGCCGCCGACTGGCCGGCCGGGCGATCATATCACCCTGCTGGCGCACCGCGACCTGGTGATCGGGCTGACCGCCTGTTCCGCCTATGACAGCAATGGCGGCAGTTTCAAGCCGATCGACTATCGCATTGACAGACAAGGATAAGCCATGACCGACAAGAACAAGACGCCGAAGAACGAAGGCACGCCGAACAAGGATCCCTCGGACATCCCCTCGACCGACCGGCCCGAGCGCAACAGCCATCTCTATAACGAGATGCGCAAGGAGGATTCGGTCGATCCCGAGCAATATCCCAAGATGGATCGCGACGCCGCGGACCTGACGGGCAAGCGCCAGTAAAGTCCCGTGCGCCGGGGGCGGGATGGACCGCCCGCGGCGCCAGCCGAATGCCCTGTCGGGATGAAACGATCGGGCCGCCCGCGCATTGCGGAAAGAACACAGGAGATTGCCCGATGACCGATGGTATTGATTTCGACAAGGACGGCGGCGCGAACCACCAGAAACCGCGCGGCTCGAAGGAAGGGGGCAAGGACGACATCATGACGACGGCGCAGGGCGCGCCGGTCGCCGATGACCAGAACTGGCTGACCGCCGGCCCGCGCGGTCCGCAGCTGCTGGAAGACCACATCGCGCGCGAGAAGATCTTCCACTTCGACCACGAACGCATTCCGGAACGCGTCGTTCACGCGCGCGGCTATGGCATCCACGGTCATTTCGAGCTGAAGAAGGCTATCCCCGAATATTCCAGCGCTGCGATCTTCAACGAGGTCGGCGTCAAGACCCCGACCTTCACGCGCTTTTCCACCGTGGCGGGCAACAAGGGTTCGCCCGATCTGGCCCGCGACGTGCGCGGTTTCGCGACCAAGTTCTATACCAGCCAGGGCAACTGGGACCTTGTCGGCAACAATATACCGGTGTTCTTCATCCAGGACGCGATCAAGTTCCCCGACCTGATCCACGCGGCCAAGCCCGCGCCCGACCGCGGTTTTCCGCAGGCGCAGACCGCGCATGACAATTTCTGGGACTTCATCTCGCTGACGCCGGAAGCGATGAACATGGTCATGTGGATCATGTCCGACCGCACCATCCCGCGTTCGCTGCGCTTCATGGAAGGCTTCGGCGTCCACACCTTCCGCCTGATCAATGCCGAGGGTAAATCGCATTTCGTGAAGTTCCACTGGAAGCCGCACCTGGGCATGCAGTCGGTGGTCTGGAACGAGGCGGTGAAGGTCAATGGCGCGGACCCCGACTTCCATCGCCGCGACATGTGGGATTCGATCGAGGCGGGCGACTTCCCGGCATGGGACCTGGGCATCCAGGTCTTCGACGACGAATTCGCCGAGAAGTTCGAGTTCGACGTCCTCGACGCGACCAAGATCATTCCGGAAGAGCAGGTCCCGGTCGAGATCATCGGCACGATGACGCTGGACGCCAATGTCGACAATTTCTTCGCCGAGACCGAGCAGGTTGCGTTTTGCACGCAAAACATCGTGCCGGGCATGGATTTCAGCAACGACCCGCTGCTGCAGGGGCGCAATTTCTCGTATCTCGATACGCAGCTGAAGCGGCTGGGCGGGCCGAATTTCACCCATATCCCGATCAATGCGCCCAAGTGCCCGGTGCATCATTTCCAGCAGGACGGTCACATGGCGATGACCAACCCCAAGGGCCGCGCCAATTACGAGCCGAACAGCTGGTCGGGCCCGATGGACGACAACCGCGAACCGCGCGGTCCGCGTGCCTGCCCGATGAACGGCTTCACCAGCTATGAAGCGCCGGTCGAGGGGCCCAAGGTGCGCGCGCGCAGCGAGACCTTTGCCGATCACTACAGCCAGGCGCGGCAGTTCTACATCTCGCAGACCGAAATCGAGCAGGGCCACATGGCCAATGCGCTGACGTTCGAGCTGAGCAAGGTCGAGCATGTGCACATCCGCGAGCGGATGGTCGGCCATCTGCGCAACATCGACGAGGGCCTGGCCAAGGAAGTCGCCGACGGGCTGGGCATGACCGAGATGCCGGACAAGATGCCCGCCGCGCGCGAGCCGATCACCGACCTGCCGCCTAGCCCGGCATTGTCGATCCTGGGCAACAGCCCCAAGAGCTTCAAGGGGCGCAAGCTGGGCCTCTATATCGCCGAGGGTGCCGATGCCGCGACGGTCAAGGCGCTGATGGACGGCGTGAAGGGCGAAGGCGGCATGGTCGAGATCGTCGCCCCGCATGTCACCGGCGCCAAGCTGTCCGACGGCAAGCTGATGGCCGCCAAGCAGAAGATCGATGGCGGCCCATCGGTGCTGTACGACGCGGTCGCGATCGTGATGGGCGAAGGCGCGGGCAAGAACTATGCCGACGACAAGCCCAGCATCGATTTCGTCAACGACGCCTTCGCGCATGCCAAGTTCATCGGCTATTCGCCCGAGGTCATGCCGCTGCTGAAAGGCGCGGGCGTGGCGGAGAAGATGGACGATGGCTTCGTCGAGCTGGGCGATGCCAAGGGCTTTGTCAGCGCGATCAAGCAGCTGCGGTTCTGGGACCGCACGGCGGTCAAGCAGGACTGACCCGCACCCTTGAACAGCGGCCAATGAAAAAAGGGGCCGGGGGCTTTGCGCCTCCGGCCCTTTTTTCGTGTCTGCGCCCCGCGCTATTTCGACAATTCGTCGCGCAGCTTCAGATGGCCTTCGCCATAGAGATAGGCGGGATCGAACTTGCCCGCCTGTTCCAGCCGCTCGCGGTCGAGGATCGTCACGCGCCCGCGCGACAGCTCCATGATCCGCGCCTCGCGCAGGCTGCGCACCACGCGGTTCAGGTGGATCGGCGTCGTGCCGCAGGCGTCCGCGATCTCGACCTGGGTCAGCGGCAGGTTGAAGCCGTCCTCGTCCCCCAGGCGGACCATCGCCAGCCGGTGCCACAGCTCTGCCATCAGATGCGCGAGCCGTCCCTCGATCGGGAGATGCTCCATCGTCAGGATCCATTCGCGGTGGATCGCCGCGTCGAGCAGGGTGGAGAACCACAGCATGCGGCCGAGATGCGGGTGATCGGCGACCACCTGCTCCAGCCTCTTGTGCGAGACATAGCCGACCTTGGCCGGGCCGATCGCGACGACCGTATGGTCAAGCCGCTTGAGCGCGAACCCATGCAAGTCGGTGAAATCGCCGGGCACGTGCATCGATACGATATGGCGGCGGCCGTCACGCTCGATCGTGCGGGCCATGAACCCCTCGATCAGATAGGTGCTGCGATCCGCGAGTTCCCCGTCGCGCAGGATCGCGTGGTCGTGCGACACGCGCTCGACCGGGCCGATCATATCCTCGACGATGCGCTGTTCCTGCGGCGACAGCGCATGGCGCGCCCTGCCCAGCAGGTAGCGCCACGTGATGGGGAAATCCTCGTTCATAATCCTTCCAGCCTGCTGCGACCGTCCCGTGATACGCGGACAATCCTATTATCAAATGATAGTCCGATATCCATTCTTTACAAGCGATCAATCCGCCGGCGCGATGCTCGTTCCAGCAAATCTTGCCTTGCCGATGCGTGGGTTGCGCCGGTATTCATCGAATTAATCTTCACGCAGTGGGGATAGCTGCGGAACAACGGGCGGCCCCGGGTTTTTCAACCACGTCAGTTACCGACCGATAGTCACTACAAGGGCCGTATCCATGGCGACCAAGGATCCACTTGCCGATCCGGCACTGCTGGAAGAATTCGAGGATTTCATCCGCGGCCAGGACTTTCCCTGCGTCGGCGCCAAGTCGGCGCTGAGCAAGGGGCAGCTGAAAACCGTGCCCTGCTGGTCGCTGACCAGCGGCTGGAGCGACGTGCTGATCCACCGCAAGCTGCTGCAATGGGCCTATGACTACCAGCAGGATCCCACGCTGTTCCGCTCCATCGCGTTCGTCTTCGACGGTCCGCGCGAGCTGGACGAGGTCGGCTTCGAGAAGGCGATGTGGGAGCGGATCCAGTCGCTGTCGGACAAGGACGCGTGGCTGGACCAGCCCTATGACGAACAGGTCAGCTCGAACCCCGAGGATCCGCATTTCTCGCTGTCCTTCGGCGGGGAGGCGTTCTTCGTCGTCGGGCTGCACCCCAACGCCAGCCGCCCCGCGCGGCGGTTCCGCACGCCGGTGATGGTGTTCAACCTGCACGACCAGTTCGAACAGCTGCGCAGCGAAGGCCGGTACGAGAAGATCCGCGAGACGATCCTGACCCGCGACAAGGAGCTGGCAGGTTCGATCAACCCGATGCTGGCCCGCCACGGCGAAAGCAGCGAAGCGGCGCAATATTCGGGGCGGCAGGCGGGCAGCGACTGGGAATGCCCGTTCTCCGACAAGCGCGACGGCGGGGCCGCGGGGAAATAGGGCCCGGCCTGGGCTGCTATTCGCGGCTGCCCACCGGCTCGCGGCCCGTTGGCCCGGCTGCGGGCGTTGCGGTAGGGGGCGGCACAGCCCCGGTG
>JAPYSD010000176.1 GCA_029936705.1 Croceicoccus sp.
TATCCAGCGCGTCCCCTCGCCCAAGCTGGAGCTGTTCACCCTGCGCGATTTCCTGCCGGAGGACGAGCGGCTGCGGCTGATGGAGCTGATCGACGCCAATCGCCAGCCCTCGACCATCACCGACAGCAATGGCGACGACTATTTCCGCACCAGCGAGACCTGCCATTTCGACGAGGGCGACCCCGTGGTGATGAAGCTGGAGGAGCGGCTGCAGGCGCTGTCGGGCATCGATCCCGTGTTCGGAGAACCGCTGCAGGGCCAGCGCTATGACGTGGGCCAGGAATTCAAGGCGCACACCGATTATTTCGAACCGAACGGCCGCGACTATGACGCCAATTGCAAGCGCGGCGGCAACCGGACCTGGACCTTCATGGTCTATCTCAACACGCCCGACGCGGGCGGCGCGACTCGCTTTAAGGTGGCGAACAAGATGTTCCAGCCCGAAGCGGGACGGCTGCTGGGATGGAACAATCGCCGCGCCGACGGATCGCCCAATGCCGCGACGCTTCACCATGCGATGAAGGTGCGCAAGGGGCTGAAATACGTGATCACCAAGTGGTACCGCGAGCTGCCCTACCGTCAGTGAGGATGGCCACAGTCCGGAACGCGCGCCCGCGCGATTGCGCCGTTTCGGCACGGCGCCGACGGGGCGGATGCACGGCTAGGTAATATCCCCTAGGTAGTCTCCCAAGGTTTTCTTCGCACCCTTGCCCCACGATATTGGGGACAAGGGCAAGTCGAAGGGACTTGGCCAACCGATAAGGCCGGGGGGAAGCGCATGGAAGGCTTCGTTCTAGAATTGAACAAAAGGGATACGGCGCGTCCGGCAAAGGCCGGATCGACTGCGCCCGTACCCGAACGCCACAGCCCGCCGATCGATCGGTCGGGCCAACTGGACCGAACGCACCGGCCCGGCGAGCAGGACGAAGGCGTCGGCACGTTCCGCGGCTTGGTCTACGGCGTTCCCATCGCGATCGGCCTGTGGGTCGCGATCGTCGGCGCGGCTGCCTACCTTATCGTCTAGGGAACCGCCGCCGCCCGCTCGGCGCGCTACGCATGACCCGGAAACGCAAAAGGCGGCTCGCAAGAGCCGCCTTTCGTTTGTGAGCAAGGGGTCCGCAGGCCAGCAGTCCACAGGGACCGTGCCCGCGAAGCGCCCGCTTACTTCTTGAGCGTGAGGCCGCCGAACTTCTTGTTGAAGCGCGCCACGCGGCCGCCTTCCTGAAGCTGCTTGGTGCCGCCGGTCCAGGCCGGGTGCGAGGTCGGATCGATCTCGAGCGTGAGGGTCTCGCCCTCCGCGCCCCAGGTCGAGCGGGTCTCGAACACGGTGCCGTCGGTCATCTGCACCTTGATCATGTGGTAGTCGGGGTGGATTTCGGCCTTCATGGCAATATTCTCCGGGTGCTGCATCCGGTTCCGACCGGACACTCGGGGTTGATAGGTTTCCGCAAAGGCGCGCGCATAGCGGGGCGCGCCGATTCTGGCAAGGAATGCTTGAGAGAAGTTTCAGGCCGTCCCTATTTCTCGATCATCGCGGTGAACTCGACGTCGCAGGTCACCTCGCCGTCGATCGACGCCTCGCCCTTGAACTTGCAGATGCGCGCGCGCCGCTGCAGGAATTCCACCTTGAGGTCGAGCAGGTGCCCCGGCTCGACCATCTTGCGGAACTTGGCGTTGTCGATCGCCAGGAAATAGACCAGCTTGCCCGTCCCCGCGAGGCCCAGCGCCTCGACCGCGAGAAGACCCGCGGCCTGGGCCAGCGCCTCGATCTGCAGCACGCCCGGCATGATCGGGCGGCCCGGGAAATGGCCCTGGAAGAAATCCTCGTTGAACGAGACCGCCTTCACCGCGTGAATGCCCGTGTCGGGATCGAGCGACACCACCCGGTCCACCAGCAGCATCGGATAGCGATGCGGCAGCAGTTCGAGGATGCGCGGGATCGACATTTCGGCCGGCGTGGAAGGCGTCTCGCTCATCGTGGACCTCAGCGGCTGGTGGCGGGCTGGGTCGCGGGCTGCGCGGCGGGCTGCTGGCCCTGTGCGGCCTGCTGCTGGGCGGCGGCCTCGCGCTGGGCGCGCGGCATCCAGCCAGCGGGCGGAACCAGCTGAGCCGAGGGGATCAGGCGGTTCAGCTCGTTCACCACGTCCTGGTTCAGGTTGTATGCCTGGTCCGCCGAGATGACGCCATTGGGCGAAAGGACGAGCGTGATCTTGCGCTTCGTCTTGGCCGCGTCCATCGCCGCGTTCAGCTGGTCCGAGATCTGCTCGACCACATAGGCGCGCGACAGGGCGACCGGCTGCAGCATGCGGTTGATCTCGGCCTGGCCGGCCTGTTCGATCTGCTGGATCTGCGCGGCCTGCTGCTGCAGCGCCTGGCGGTTCGGGCTGGCGGCCTGCGAATCCGCCTCAAGCTTGGTGTAGAGCGGGTCGAGCTGCGCGGCGATCGCCGCACGGCGTGCCTCCGCCTGGTCGATCTGCGCCTTGTAGGTGGTCTGGCGCTGCTGCTCGGCGGTCTGGAACGCGCTGGAAGCGGCGACGATGGCGTCGGGGTTGGCGATGCCGATACCCTGCACGACCTGCGCGGCGGCGGGGGCCGACAGCGCGATCATCGACACGGGTGCGATACCGAAAGCGAGTGCGGCAAGCGCCGCCTTGGGGGCAGTGAGTTTCATCAGAATTGCGTTCCTACATTGAAGCTGAAGGTCTTGGGATCGTCGCCATCGACCTTGACGAGGACCTTGGAGAAATCGATCCGCAGCGGACCGAACGGCGAATTCCAGTTCACGCCGACGCCGACCGCCACGCGGGGCTTGGGGCTGTCGCCGACATATTCCTCGACGAAGACAAGCTCGTTGGCGGTGCCGTCCGGTGCGACCGGGCTGGTGACATAGGAGAAGCTGGTCGGCGCGCCGTCCTCGTTACGCGAATCGACCTGGTAATAGATGTCGTTGACATCGGGATCGGTCAAACCCCAGACCGCGCCGACATCGACGAATACCGACGGGCGCAGGCCCATCTCGCGCGCGCCGGAGCCGAGCGGGATCTCCATCTCGGCGCGGCCCATGTAATAGGCGCGGCCGCCGAGGGCGTCGTCGGTCCACTGGTCGCGGTCCTGGCTGACCACGCCGTCGACCACGCGCTTGCGCAGCACGCGCGGGCCGATGCCGCGAATGTCGAAACCGCGCATCTGCGGCTCGCCCAGGAAGAAGCGGTCGGTCAGGCGCACGTCGTCGGTGAACGGGTCGTTGTTGTCCTGCAGCGCGTGGATATACCCGCCCTCGCCCTGAAGCGAGAAGATGAAGCCCGAGCCGAGGTTCCAGTACTTGGCCGCGTTCATCCGCCCGCGCAGATACTTCACGTTGCCGCCAAGGCCCGCGAAGTCGACATTGGCCACGATCCGCTGCCCGCGGCTGGGCCGGATGCGGTTGTTCAGATTGTCCCACACCAGCGAGGCGCCCAGGATCGAACTGGTTCGCTTGCCCAGAGCGTCGCACAGATAGCGGCCCGCGATCAGCGGGTTACATTCCTGCACCCCGTCGCCGTTGATGTCGCTGAAATACTGGTCGCCCAGCGTCACGTCCTCGAAATTCAGCGTATAGCGGCCGATCACCGTCAGATATTCGCTGAGCGGCGTACCCGCACGCAGGGTGAAGCCGGTCGTCGAGTTTTCGTAGGTGTTGTTGCGGTCGTTGTTGAAATAGTTGAAGCTGTTGAAATCGCGGCGATAGATATCCGCCCCGAACGAGATGTTGCGGTCGAACACATAGGGTTCGGTAAAGCTGACCTGCGCCGACTTGCTGTAGCGCGAATAGTTCAGCGACAGCCCCACGGTCTGCCCGCGCCCGCGGAAGTTCCGCTCACGGATCGAGCCTTGCAGGATGAAGCTTTCGAGGCTGGAGAAACCGGCCGACAGCTGCAGCTCGCCGGTCGGGTTTTCCTCGACATTGGCGATCAGGTTGATGCGGTCGTCGGAGCTGCCCGGCTCCTGCGCGATCTCGAAGTTCTCCTGGAAGAAGCCCAGCGAGTTGATGCGGTTGGTCGAACGGCGCACCTGCAGCGAATTGAACGCGTCACCCTCGGCCAGGCGGAACTCGCGGCGGATCACCTTGTCCTGCGTCAGCGTGTTGCCGTTGATCTCGATCTTCTCGACATAGGTGCGCGGCGCCTGGTTGATGACGAACTGCACCGCCATCGTGCGCGCCTCGGGGTCGCGGTCGTACTGCGGGTCGACCGATGCGAACGCATAGCCGAACGCGCCGATCGTCTCGGACAGGCCCTCGATCGTGTCCTCGACCTGCTGGGCGTTGTACCAGTCGCCTTCCTTCATGGTCAGCTGGCGGGTCAGCACGTCGGAATTGAAGTCGCGCAGCTGGCTGTCGACCGACACGTCGCCGTATTTGTAGCGCTCGCCCTCTTCCACCACATAGGTGATGATGAAGTCTTCCTTGTCGGGCGTAAGTTCCGCCACGGCGGACACGACGCGGAAATCGACATAGCCGTTGGTCAGGTAGAACTGGCGCAGCTTCTGCTGGTCGAACGCCAGCTTGTCGGGGTCATAGCTGGTGTTCCCGGTCAGGAACGACAAAAAGCCGGTCTGCTTCGTCAGCATCTCGCCGCGCAGCTCGCCGTCGGAGAACTCCTCGTTCCCGATGATGTTGATCTGGCGGACCTTGGACTTGGGGCCCTCGTTGATCTCGAACACGATGTCGACGCGGTTCTGGTCCAGCTGCACCGCCTTGGGCTCCACCGACGCGGCGAAGCGGCCCTGCCGCTTGTACAGCTCGATGATGCGGTTGACGTCGGCGCGGACCTTCGACCTGGTATAGATCTGGCGCGGGGCCAGCTTGATCTCGGGCAGGATCTTGTCGTTCTTGAGCCGCTTGTTCCCTTCCAGGATGATGCGGTTGATGATCGGGTTCTCGACCACCTCGATCAGCACGCGGCCGTCGTCCTCGGAGATACGGACATCGCCGAACAGCTCGGTCGCGTAGAGGTCCTTCAGCGCCTGGTCGGCGGCGGCCTGCGAATATTCCTGGCCGGGACGCAGCTGGATGTAGGACAGGATCGTCTGCGGCTCGAGCCGCTGGGCCCCCGCGACCGAGATGGTGCGGATCGTGTTGCCCTGGGGCTCGGCCACCTGTGCCTGCGCACCCGGCGCCAGCGAAGGCGCACCCGATTGCTGGCCCGGTTGCGGAGCGGTCTGGGCAGGCTGCGCGGGCTGGTCACCCTGCTGCGTATCGGCGGCGTCCTGCGCGATCGCCGGCACGCTCAGCGCGGTGGAGGCGAGCAATGCGCCCAGCATGCCAGCACCGACCCAGCGCGGTGCGGACAGGTTCATGCCTTCCGCTTTCGCCATTGGCGATCCATCCCGTCTCATCATGCGTAATACTCGATCCTGACACTTCGCGGCGCGACCGCACCCGCGGGTTGCGTCCCCGCTCCGCCCGACATCGTCGCCGGAGCCGACTGGCCCGCGGAACCCGACCGGCCGATGGAACCCGACTGGTCGGCCCCGCCCGGCATCACGGCCCCGCCCGAAAATTCCTCGATCCGGCGCCCGGTCTTGCCATGGCCGGGATTCCGAATGCGGGCCATCTGCCCGATGCCGCCGCGACGATCAAGCCAAAGCCCCCGCTTATCCGCGATCCCCCGAAGATGCCCGCCGCGATCGGCAGGCAAGCGGGCGCCGCGCGCGGCGCGCACGCCGGCGTTCGCCACCGGCAGGCCGGTCAGCTGAAGATGTTGAGAGAGCTGATGTCGAGGATCGTGACAAAGACCATCAAGGTCAGCACGAGCGCCATTCCGGTGCGGAAAGCCCATTCCTGGCCCTTTGCGGATATCGGTTTCCGACGGACAGCTTCCGCCGCGTAAAAGGCGAGGTGCCCGCCGTCGAGCGCCGGAATTGGCAGGAGGTTAATGAATGCCAAGTTAATTGAGATCATCGCGATGAAAGAGATGAACGCGTACCAGCCCGAGATCAGCTGTTCGCCCGAATATTTCGCGATCTTGATCGGGCCGCCCAGCTCGCTGACGGGGCGGCGGCCGGTGATGATCTGCCACAGCCCGACCGTGGTCAGGTGCAGCAGCTGCCCGGTGGTCTTGGTCCCTTCCCACACCGCCTCGAACGGGCCGACGGGCACGGCGCGCCCCTCGGTCGCCATGACGCCGATGCGGCCCATGCGGAACTCGTTGCCGAAGCGGTCACGCTCGATATGGGAATCGATGTCGAAGGTGAATTCGCGCTCCTCGCCGCCGCGCAGCACCGCCACGGTCAGCGGCTCGCCCGGATAGGGCAGGACGCGGTCGCGCACCTCGTCGAAGGTTTCTACCGGGGCACCGTCGACGCGCACGATCCGGTCGCCCGTTTCCATCCCGGCGGCCAGCGCGGGCGAATCCTCGACAAAGCCGCCCACCACCGGGTCGGCGACGATCTTGCCGAACGCCATGGTAAAGCCCGCGATGATCAGCACCGCGACCAGCAGGTTGGTCAGCGGCCCCGCCGCCACGATCAGCGCGCGCGCGCCCAGCGATTTCGCCTGAAAAGTGCGGTTGCGCTCCTCCTCGGGCAATTCCAGCCATTCGTCAGACGGTTGGCTGGCGGGGTTCATGTCGCCTGCGAACTGGACATAGCCGCCCAGCGGCAGGGCCGACAGCTTCCACCGCGTGCCGCGCTTGTCGGTGAACCCGGCGACTTCCTTGCCAAAGCCGACCGAGAACGCCTCGGCCTTCACGCCGAACCAGCGGCCGACGAGATAGTGGCCCAGCTCGTGCACGACGACCAGCGGTGCAAGCACCAGCAAAAAGCCGAGGATGGCCGTGAGAATGGAGGGATTCTCGAACATTGAGTGCCTTTGTTAACCCGCCCGCTGACCGGTGCCTAGGTACAATCTCGCTCAGGCGGCCTGCAGCAACGCCCGCGCCCGCGTCCGCGCTTCGCGGTCGACTAGCAGAACCTCGTCCAGCGTGGCGGGCGGCGGGGGAAGCGTCCCTTGCTGAAGCAATTCCTCCGCCATTGCCGCAATGCGGGTGAACCCGATCTGACCGGCCAGGAACGCGGCCACCGCAATCTCGTTCGCGGCGTTCAGCACCGCGGGCGCCGCGCCGCCATGCGCCGCCGCCTCGCGCGCCAGCCGGGTGGCGGGAAAGCGCGCTTCATCGGGCGCGCGGAATTCCAGCGTGCCGATGGCGGCCAGGTCCAGCGGGTCGCAGGGCGTATC
>JAPYSD010000177.1 GCA_029936705.1 Croceicoccus sp.
CCCCGCTCCCGCTGATCTCGCTGCGCGCGATCACCAAGGTGTTCGGCAGCGGCAGCACCGCGTTCCGCGCGCTGAAAGGCGTCGACTTCGACGTGGCCGAGGGCGAGTTTGTCGCGATCATGGGACCGTCGGGGTCGGGCAAGTCCACGATGATGAACATACTGGGCTGCCTCGACGTGCCGAGCGGGGGGCACTACCTGTTCCGCGGCCATCACGTTGAGGAGCTGGACCGCGACCAGCGCGCCCTGCTGCGGCGGCGCTACCTGGGTTTCGTGTTCCAGGGCTTCAACCTGCTGGCCCGCACCACCGCGCTTGAAAATGTCGAGCTTCCCCTGCTCTACCGCGGCGACAGCCGGCGCCAGCGGCGGGAAAGCGCCATGGCCGCGCTGGACAAGGTCGGGCTGGGCCCATGGGCCGACCATACGCCCGGCGAGCTGTCGGGCGGCCAGCAGCAGCGCGTCGCCATCGCGCGCGCGATCGTGACCAGCCCGCAATTGCTGCTGGCGGACGAGCCGACCGGCAATCTCGACAGCGAGCGATCGGTCGAGATCATGGAGCTGCTGGCCGCGCTGAACCGCGACGGAATAACCGTGATGATGGTGACCCACGAACCCGACATGGCCGAATTCGCGCGGCGCATCGTGCATTTTCGCGATGGGCTGATCGACCGCGACGAGGCTGGCGCCGACCGCCCCCAAGCGCAGGCGCCCGCCTGATGCTGGGCACGACCGTCTATCTCTCGCTGCGCTCGATCAAGCGCCACGCGATGCGCTCGCTGCTGACGATGCTGGGCATCGTGATCGGCGTTGCTGCGGTCGTTACCATGGTCACGCTGGGCCGCGCGACATCGCTTGGCGTGGCGGAGCAGATCTCGGCACTGGGATCGAACGTGTTGCAGGTCACCCCCGGCAGCGGCTTTGGCCGCGGCGGGGGCGGGGCGGCGCCGCGCCAGTTCAGCAATGCCGACATCACCGCGATCCGCCAGCAGCTGGGCGGAGTAAAGGCCGTGGCGCCGCAGGCCTCGACCACCGCCACCGCCATTTTCGAGGGGGCCAACTGGTCGACTTCGGTCACCGGCACCACCAACGACTATTTCCAGATCCAGCCATGGCCGCTGACTGCGGGCCGCCTGTTCAGCCGGGAAGAGGAGGAAGCGGGCAAGGCGGTGTGCCTCGTCGGATCGACGTTGAGCGAGAAGCTGTTCCGGGGTGTAGATCCGCTGGGTAAGCGGTTCCGGGTCGGCGATGTCAGCTGTGACGTCATCGGCCTGTTGTCCGCGCGCGGCCAGGG
The DNA here is from genome assembly GCA_029936705.1 of Croceicoccus sp. GTDB lineage: Bacteria > Pseudomonadota > Alphaproteobacteria > Sphingomonadales > Sphingomonadaceae > Croceicoccus. Next base: position 1,291 of record JAPYSD010000177.1, read on the forward strand.
CGGGGGCTTCGGCGCGGACCAGGACGACGTGGTCATCATGCCGGTCAAGACCGTGCAGCGCCGCTTCCTGGGCACCACCGATATCCGCACCATCGTGATCGGGGTCGACGACAGCTATGCGACCGAACAGGTCAAGGCGACCCTGACCCGCATCCTGCGCGAAAGGCGCTATCTCGCCCCGGGCGAGGAAGACGATTTCAACATCTTCGACACCAAGCAGATTTCCGACACGCTGCAGGAAACGACCGGCATGCTGACCGCCATCGTCGCTGCCATCGCCGCGATCAGCCTGGTTGTCGGCGGGATCGGCATCATGAACATCATGCTGGTATCGGTGACCGAGCGGACCCGCGAAATCGGCATCCGCCTCGCCATCGGCGCGGTGGCGAGCGAGGTTCTGACCCAGTTCCTGGTCGAGGCGGTGGTGCTGTCGTGCATCGGCGGGCTGATCGGGCTGGCGCTGGCGCAGGGGCTGCTGCTGCTGCTGATCCCGCTGATGGATCTGCCCTTCGTGTTCGATCTCGGCATCAATATCGCGGCATTCCTGATATCGGGTGCGATCGGCATCGTCTTCGGATATTTCCCCGCGCGGCGGGCCGCGAACCTGAACCCGATCGACGCGCTTCGGCACGAGTGACGGCGCCGACCGGCGCGTGTCATATTCAGGACATACCCCGGGCCTATACCGGCGAAACCGCGGACAATCCCGCTCTTTCGCGAATCACCGGAAACGTGTAACTTACACCCATGTCAGCAAACCCCTTCTCGATGCCCATCACGGTCGATCCCTCGGACATCGACTTCATGGGGCATGTGAACAATTCGCGCTATCTCGGCTGGGTGCAGGATGTCGTCCTCTCGCACTGGAAGGCGCATGCGCCCGAAGACGCGGTGGCCAGCCGCCTGTGGGTCGCGCTGAAGCACGAGATCACCTATCGCAAGCCCGCCTTCCTGGGTGACGAGGTGATCGCCCACACGGTCCTCGAAAAGGTCCGCGGCGCGCGCGCCTATTACAGCACGATCATCGAACGCACGCTGGACAAGGGGGCCGAGATCCTGGCCGAAATCGAATCGAGCTGGTGCTGCGTCGATGCCGAAAGCCTGCGCCCCGCCCGCATCGGCGAGCAGCTGCAGAAGACCTTCAACGCCAACATGGCAGCACCGCCAGCGGACACTCAGGCGGGCTGATCGGCCTGCTGGTCACGGGTCAGCTGCACGAACACATCCTCAAGATCCGGTTCGCGCGTGGTCACGTCCACGATGGCGCAGCCCTGCTGCTGGACCAGTGACAGCACCTCGCCCGCGGTCAACTGGTCCTTGTCGAAGGTGATCGCGACCGTGTTGTCGTCGGTCAGTTCGGATTTCAGGAACGCCGGATGCGACAGCGCCTTGGCGATGGGCTGGTCGATCGTCACCTCCACCACCTTTTCGCGTGCCATCGCGATCAGCTCGCGCGTCGGCTTGTCCGCGATCAGCCGGCCATGGTTGATGATGGCGATGCGGTCGCAAAGCTCCTCCGCTTCCTCGAGGTAGTGCGTCGTCAGCACGACGGTCACGCCCTGCTTGTTGAGGTCGGTGACCAGTTCCCACAGCTGGCGGCGCAGGTCGACGTCGACGCCCGCGGTCGGCTCGTCCAGCACCAGGATCGGGGGCGAGTGCACCATGGCCTTGGCGACCAGCAGGCGGCGCTTCATGCCGCCCGAAAGCGAGCGGGCATAGGCATGCGCCTTGTCCTCCAGCCGCACCGCTCGCAGCAGTTCCGCGCTGCGGCGCTTCGCCTTGGGCACGCCGTAATAGCCTGCCATCACGTCCAGCACCTCGATCGGCGAGAAGAACGGGTCGAACACGATCTCCTGCGGCACGATGCCGATGCTGGCCTTGGCGTTGCGGCGGTCGCGGTCGATGTCGAAACCCCAGATCGACACTTCGCCCTCGGTCTTGGACACCAGCCCGGCCAGGATGTTGATCATCGTGGACTTGCCCGCGCCGTTCGGACCCAGCAGGCCATAGATCATGCCGCGCGGCACGTCGAAGCTGACATCGGTCAGCGCCTTCTTGGGCACGGTGCCTTTGCCCGTCGGGGCATAGGTCTTCGAAAGATTGCGGATCGATATGGCGGATTGGGCGAGCGGGTTCATGGAAAGGCCATGTGGGGCAGTCCGCTGCGCCCGTAAAGGGGCGCCCATGGATCGCCCCTTAAAAAACCGCCGCGCGTTTTCGTCTGGAAATCGCGAAACGGCGCTGATAATCGCATGGCCATGACCGACACGCCCGAAACCGTCCATACCGATTCCACCCGCGTCAGCTGCGACGGTGCCGCCGACATCCGCCCCGGCTTCGGCTATCGCGCCTCGGCGCTGGGCCATCCGCGCGTGTGGCTCGAGATTGACGAGAAGGGCTATGTCGATTGCGGCTATTGCGATCGCCGCTTCGTGCTGAACGGCGGACCGGCCCATGACGTGACCGGCGTCGACCCTGCGCTTGGCGCCGCCAGGGAAGAGCGTATCTGACCCGGCGCTAACGCCGCGCTGTCCAAACCGGGCAGCACTGCCTATATCGGCCTGATGACCATTCCGACCGATCCCCGCTCGCTCCTTTACCGCCCCGACCAGCTCGACCCCGAGACCGCGCAGGTCCTTGCCCGCGAGACGCTGTCGCGCTGCGACGATGGCGAGCTGTTCCTGCAATTCACCGCCAGCGAGAGCTTTGCCTTCGACGACGGCCGCCTGCGCAGCGCCGACTACTCGCGCGAGGCGGGCTTTGGCCTGCGCGGCATTTCGGGCGAGACCACCGGTTTCGCCCACGCGAACGAGATTTCCGCCGCCGCCATCCGCCGCGCGGGCGAGACGCTTTCGCTGCTCGACACCACGAAGAGCCCGCTGGCGCCCCCGCCGGTTGCGACCAATCGCCACCTCTATACCGATGCGAGCCCGCTCGACGGGGTGGAGTTCGCGAAGAAGGTCGCGCTGCTGGAAAAGATCGACGCCGCCGCGCGCGCGCGCGATCCGCGGGTAAAGCAGGTCACCGCCTCGCTGGCCGGATCGTGGTCGGTGGTGGAGATCGTGCGTCCCGACAGCTTTATCGCGACCGACGTGCGCCCGCTGGTCCGGTTGAACGTCGCCATCGTGGCGGAATCGAACGGACGGCGCGAAACCGGCTCGTTCGGCATGGGCGGCCGCCGTCTTTATGACGAGGTGATGGACGAAGCCAGCTGGAACCGCGCCATCGACGAGGCGCTGCGGCAGGCGCTGACCAACCTGGAAAGCGTGCCCGCCCCCGCGGGCGTGTGCCCCGTCCTGCTTGGCCCCGGCTGGTGCGGCGTGCTGCTGCACGAGGCGGTCGGACACGGGCTGGAAGGCGATTTCAACCGCAAGGGCACCAGCGCGTTTTCGGGCCGCATCGGCGAACGCGTCGCCGCGCCGGGCGTGACCGTGGTGGACGACGGATCGATCATGGATCGCCGCGGATCGCTGACCATCGACGACGAGGGCACGCCCACGCGCGAAAACGTGCTGATCGAGAACGGCATCCTCAAGGGCTATATCCACGACCGGCTCAACGCGCGGCTGATGGGGGTGGAGCCGACCGGCAACGGCCGCCGCCAGTCCTATGCCCATGCGCCCATGCCGCGCATGACCAATACCTTCATGCGCAGCGGCAAGGACGATCCCGCCGAGCTGATGAGCCGGATGAAGGACGGCATCTATGCCACCAGCTTCGGCGGCGGCCAGGTCGATATCGTATCGGGCAAGTTCGTGTTCAGCTGTACCGAGGCCTACAAGGTCGAGCACGGCAAGGTCGTGGCCCCGATCAAGGGCGCGACGCTAATCGGCGACGGACCGACCGCGCTGACCAAGGTGATCGGCATCGGCAACGACATGGCGCTCGACGAAGGGATCGGCACCTGCGGCAAGGGCGGGCAGAGCGTGCCCGCGGGCGTGGGTCAGCCCAGCCTGCTGATCGAGGGGCTGACCGTCGGCGGCACGGGGTAGGCGCAGCGATGCAGGCACGGCGCCCGTGGGCGGCTGAAATCCTTCATGTCTGGTTCCACGTTCTGGGACCGGACGACTGGTTTCGCGGCGGCCCCGGGGTCGACGCGCTGCTGCGGCGGCGCTTCGAACGCCCATGGCATGCACTGCGCCATCGCCCCGCGCGCGAATTCCTGACCGATCCGCTGACCGCCCGCGCGGCAGTGCTGCTGTTCGACCAGGTGCCCCGCAACCTCTTTCGCGATGACGCATGCGCCTTTGCCAGCGACACGCTGGCGCGCACAATCGCGGTCACCGCGCTGGATTGCGGGTGGGACTCGGGGCTCGACCGATCGGAGCGGCAGTTCCTGGCCATGCCGCTGATGCATAGCGAGCGGATCGCGGACCAGCGCCGATCGCTGGAAGTCTTCGCCGCGATGGGCGATCCCTACATCCTGTCCTTCGCCCGGTCGCATCACGCGATGATCGCGCGTTTCGGCCGTTTTCCGCACCGTAACGAGGTGCTGGGCCGCCGTTCGACGCCTGCCGAAGAGGCCGCGATCGCTGCCGGCAACGCGTGGTAAATTTCAGGTGATCGGTCAGTAAAAATTCAGGCAGGGTGCCCTATATCATCGGCGAGGAGAATGAACATGACGCCTAGAAACAGATTTGCGGCGATCGCTCTTGCTTCCCTTGCCCCGGTTTTCGCCCTGACCCCGATTGCCGCGCAGGCGGCGCAGGACCAGCCGATGACGGAAGAGATGAGCAAGGGCGAACAGCGCCTTGCCGAGGCTCTCGAAGGACGGGTCGCCGGAGAGCCCGAGAACTGCATCCAGCTCAGCCGCATCACCAGCAGCACGGTCTATGACGACACGGCCATCGTCTACCGCGTCGGCAGCACGCTATACGTGAACCGGCCCGAGAGCGGGGCCAACTTCCTCGACAGCCGCGACATCATGGTCAATCGCTCGCCGATGGGCCAGCTGTGCGATATCGACACGGTCCAGATGATGGACCAGACCGGCTTCATGAGCGGGATCGTCTTCCTGGGTGAATTCGTGCCCTATACGAAGCCCGACAAGGACGGCTAATCGCGGCCCTGCGTCGCGGCGCGCCTGCGCCGCGCACGCCAGTAACCGGCGACGAGGACGGGCGACATGAGCAGCGGGTGCCGCTCCCGGAACGGGGTCAGCGGGACGACGATGCCGCTGTGCCGCTCGACCTTCCATGCCAGATAGCGGGCGCCGCCTTCGAACGTGGTGCCCGCGCGTAGCAGGCGCACCACGTTCAGCGGCTTGCCCAGCCGCCGCCTCCGTTCCCAGCGCCGCGCCAGCGCCTCGCGCTCCGCCGGCAGAAGATGCGGATTCAGCGTGCCATTATCGCTCTCGAACGCGATACCGGCGGCCTGCCACGCGGCGGGCAGCAGCCCGTCAAAATGTCCGGCCCCGAATTCCAGGATTGACTGTTCGCGCCCCGGTTTCTCGACCCGCAGCTCGGCGCGATAGGTGGCGCGGAACAGCGCCTGCCAGTATTCTCGCTCGGTTCCGTACGGTGCCCCCAGCGCCGCGGCGAAGCGGGCCGCGGTCATGCAGGCAGCCTCGATCGCTTGCACGACGACCTCCGCAGCTTGCGCATTTGCCGACCACGCAAGCGCACTGGGCTGCACGAAACGTGCCCAGATGGTGGTGTCGGCGTGGCGCCCCTCTGCCGCATGGCGGAACGTGGACAGCCGCATGACGGCCACCTTGGCGCGCAGAATTTCGCCCGCGTGCTCCCGCTCGTGATAGGCGACGCGCGGCCACAGGCCCTTTTCGCGCGGCCCATCGGTCAGCACGTAGAAGTCGAGCACCCCGTCCAGCGAACCGCTGCGCAGGTTGGAGCCATAGAACAGCAC
>JAPYSD010000714.1 GCA_029936705.1 Croceicoccus sp.
TTATAGGATAGCGCAGACTTAAAGGAAAACGGTTTAACTTTGCAGGTTTGCAACCTCTGCAGCTTTCCTCGCAAGCGCCGTTTTTGCACGTAGCGGCGCAATCATCCTAAAAGGGATGGACGAGCTGACCCGCAGGACCGATTTCATGAACCACGACACCGAGACCGTGCTTACCCCGAGGACAAACCTGCCCTCCAACATGGAAGCCGCGATCTATCGCAGCATCCTAGAGGTCAGTCATTTCATCGAGCACAACAAGCCAATCGGATGGGTCGACGAGATCGGCTGCGCACTTCTGCAATCACTTCATCCCGAACTCGAAATCGTGGCTGGCGAAATCGACATCTTCATCGTCCATCCCAATCAAGAGGATCCGACCCAACTCGCCCTCGGCTGGATCGGAGGCGATAGTGTCCAAGGATGCTGGCTCGAGATCGACGGTCACGTCATCGATCCCTTTGCCGATCAGCGCATGCGCTCACGCGGCGGAACCCAGACGGATAACTGGCACCCGCTCCCCATCGTTATGAGATCGGCGGCAAGCGCGCCCTACGACATAATCTACAGGCGCAAGAGTTCCGTCACGCGTGGGTCCCGTCACGACGCCACAAGGGAGGTCTACAACGCCTTTATCAGTCAGGCCGACACATCTTCCATCGCCCACAAGGAGGTTCTCTCCAATCGCGGCCTCGCGCACATCGCGGGCAATTCACTTTGGGCCCGGGTTGCCCTCATTGCAGATATCCAGACGCCCCCGCTCTTTCCCGGTACAGCCATCCAATCAGAGCGCGCCTCTGCGGCACTCACAACCTCCGAGACGCACGACGCTCGAATTTCCGCCATGCTTCAGAAGAAGCCTGTCGACTGGGAAGCAGCCTCGATCGCCAGCCTCAGCGGTATCGTTCTGGGACTAAGCATCCTGGCGGCCATGAACTTCGCCGTCTGAGATGATCGAAACTCGCTGCAATGAATCCTAAACACGCAATCCTGCTTTTTGCTCTTAGCCTTCAAGCTTGCGGGAGCTCTTCTGACGTAAACCCTTACGAGCAGGCGGCCGCCATCGCTCGGCAAGCGGCGCCTGTCGAACAGAACCAGATTTTCGAGCCCCTCAAGAACAATGACCGGCTCGAAAACAAGCGCTGGGTGGTCTCTGGCGTCGAAATGGATCCTCCGGGCATGATCATTCTCGACATAGCATCAGGCGGTGAATTCTCGATGGACGTGCGGCGCCTCGAGAACGCGGCCACAGCAGTCTTCGAGGCCGAAGATGGAATGGTGAAGGCGGGTGAGGGCGCTTTTAGCGCTGAAGTTTCGACGAACTCGCGCGCGCTGAAGGACTTCGCCGCGTTCAGCTTCGTCACCGCGGACGACGGCACCCTCTACCTGCGCAATCAAACGAAGACCTACCGCGTCGACGAACTCAAGGT
>JAPYSD010000178.1 GCA_029936705.1 Croceicoccus sp.
GTCGCGGGTGATACCGGGCAGGATCGTGCCGGTCAGCGCGGGCGTCAGCACGCGGCCGTCGTCGAACACGAAGAACAGGTTCATGCCGCCCAGTTCCTCGATCCACTTGCGCTCTGCGGCGTCTAGGAAGACGACCTGGTCATGGCCGCGCTCGATCGCCTCGGCCTGGGGGACGAGGCTGGCGGCGTAATTGCCGCCGCACTTGGCAGCACCGGTGCCGCCGGGCGCGGCACGCGCATAATCGCTCGACACCCAGATCGAAACGGCGGGCGATCCCGACTTGAAGTAGTTGCCCGCAGGGCTGGCGATCACCATGAACTTGTAGCGTTTGGCGGGACGCACGCCCAGGAACGCCTCGGAAGCGAACATGAAGGGCCGCAGGTAAAGCGATGCGCCGTCCATCTCGGGGATCCAGGCGCTGTCCTTTTCCACCAGCAGGCGGACCGCTTCCAGGAACAGCTCTTCAGGCAGGTCGGGCATCGCCATGCGGCGGGCCGAGATGTTGAAGCGCTTCGCGTTCGCTTCCGGACGGAACAGCGCGGTGCTGCCGTCAGGGTGGCGATAGGCCTTCATGCCCTCGAAGATTTCCTGCGCGTAATGCAGCACCGCCGCGGCGGGATCGAGTTCGATCGGACGGCGCGGGCCCAGCGTGGCATTGTGCCAGCCCTCGCCCTCTGCCCAGTCGATCATGATCATGTGATCGGTGAACAGCGTGCCGAAGCCGGGATTTTCCAGCTGCTGCACGCGCGTTTCATCCGCTACGGGCGCGGGATGCGCCAGGGTGATGAAATCGGTCTTGGCAGCAACGCTGGTCGCCATGGTCTCTTACTCGCTTGTACCGGTAATTATCGATGCTTGGCGGTTAGGCCCGCGCGCTGTTCGTTGCAAGAGGGCGCGAGGCTTCACCGGCCGCCGGGCGGCACGCCGTTCTGTTCGAGGAAGCGCACGATATTGCCGTAATAGTGCTGGGTGATGACCGGCCCGGACACGACATGGCCGAAACCGGGATAGAGCATCATCTCGAACGGCACGTTCGCTTCCTGCATTGCGGCGACCATGGCGGTGGTGTTGTCCATCACCACGTTGTCGTCGCTCATCCCGTGGATGATCAGCAGCGGATCGGCGATCTTCGCGGCATCGGCGATGGTGTTCGACGCTTCGTACGCCTCCGGCACCTCGTGAGGGTCGCCCATGTAGCGTTCGGTGTAGAACGTGTCGTACAGCTCCCATTTCGTGACCGAGGATGCCGCGATGCCCGCGGCGTAGAAGCCGGGATCGGCCTCCAGCATCTTGAGCGTCATGTAGCCGCCATAGCTGCCGCCAAAGATCGCGATCCGGTCCGGATCCACGAAAGGCAGGGTCTTGAGCCATGCGCCGCCGGTCTTCTGGTCGGTCACCTCGACCGAGCCCATCGCCTCGCGGATCTGCTTTTCGAAGGCGACGCCGCGGTTGTCGGAGCCGCGATTGTCGATCTGGAACCAGATATAGCCGAGGTCGACGAAATATTGCGCGATGGCCGATCCCCACGCATGGTCGACCTCCTGCGCATGGGGACCGCCATAGTGGTGGAACATCACCGGATAGCGCTTCCCCTTCTCCATCGTTGGGGTCAGCATCTTCCAGTAAAGCGTGCTGCCATCTTCGGCAGTCAGCGTACCATAGCGCGCGGTGGCGTGGCTGGCGGCATAGGGCGCATAGGGATGCTGCGCGTCCAGCGCGTTTTCCATCAGCCATGTCAGCCGCTGGCCAGTGTTGTCGGCCAGGTAATATTGCGTCGGCTGCGCGGGGTTGGATCGGTCGACGATCATGGTGCGCCCCGCCCCGTCCATCGACCCGTCATAGAACCAGCCCGTTTCGGTCAGCCGCTCGGGCATGCCGCCATTCGCGTAATCGAGGCGGTAGATGTGATCTTCCAGCGGCGTATCCTTGCGGCCCTTGAACCATAGCATGCCCGCCTGCTCGTCCACGCCCATCAGCCCGGTCACGACCCAGTCCCCGCTGGTCAGCTGCGTCCACTTGCCATCGGCCTGGCGCCAGAGATGGCCGAACCCGCTGCGTTCCGACCGCCAGATCAGCGACCCGTCCTTCAGGAAGCGATAGTCCGAGGTCTGGTTGATCCAATGACCCTCGGCAGCAGTCTCGGTGAACAGCAGCTCGCTCGCGCCGGTCGCCGGATCGATCTTCAGCATGTCGAGCCGGCTCTGCGCACGGTTCTGGCGCTGGACATACAGGCTGCCGTCGGGCGCCCAGTCGACGCGGGTGACATAGATGTCCCGCTCCGCGCCCAGGTCGGCCTTGATCCGGTTGCCGCCGTCCGGGTCCATGACATAAAGGTCGATCAGGACATTGTCGGTGCCCGCCAGCGGATAGCGCTGGTCATAGGTGGTCGTGCTACCCGCACCGATCGAGGTGCGCGTGACGACGGCGACCGGCGCCTCGTCATAGCGCAGTACGGCGATGCGCTTGCCGTCGGGGCTCCATTTATAGCCATAGTCGCGGTCCATCTCCTCCTGCGCGACGAATTCCGCTTCGCCCCAGTGGACCGTGTCGCTGGCTTCCTCGGGCGTGACGGCGATAGGGGTGCCGCCAATCGGCGCGACATAGAGGCGCCCTTCGCGCACGAAGGACACGCGCGCATTGTCGGGCGAGATCGCGGGATTGAGCTCGCCTTCCTCGCTGTCGGTCAGGCGGGTGACGGTGCCGTCCAGCTTCGCCAGGAACAGATCGCCGTCCAGCGGGACCAGGATCGATTGCGAATCCTCGGCCCAGTCATAGGACACGATGCCCTTCAGGCTGGCGATGCGGGCGCGTTCGCGCTGCATCTTCTCGGCCTCGGACAGTTCGCGGCCCGGGCCGAATGCCTCGGAATCCACCAGCATCGACCATTCGCCGGACTGCCGGTCATATGCCCACAAATCATAGCGATAGCGGTCGTCGTCGCGCGGGCGCAGCAGGGTAAGCCAGCGGCCATCGGGCGACAGCTTCATCGCGCGCGGCGATGCGCCGTTCAGCGACGGGCTGCCCGCGATCCGCTCCAGCGTCAGCTCCTTTTGCGGAACGTCGGGCACCGGCATCGCCTGGGCGGGCGTTCCGGGTAGATCATAAGCCTGCTGCGCCATCGCGCTTCCTCCCATCACGGCGCCCAGCACAAGGGCGGACGCGGCAAGGCGCAGAAGAGTGGAGGAAGCGCGGGTCATGGGCAAGGTTCCGGAAACGATTGGGAATTCAGGCCGCTTCATTGGGCAAAGCGGTTACGAATGCAACCGTGATGCCAGAGCGTCCCTTGCCGATCGTCCCGGCCGTGCCGCCACGCAAAAAGGGCGGCCCCCGCAGGAACCGCCCTTTCGTATGCCTGCCCTTCGGCGAGGAGGACTATGCCTCTTCGCGGACCGTCTTGCGCTCGGCAATACGGGCGCGTTTGCCGGTGCGGCCGCGCAGGTAATACAGCTTGGCACGACGCACCACGCCGCGGCGGACCACGGTGATGCTGTCGATGTTGGGCGAATAGAGCGGGAAGACACGCTCCACGCCTTCGCCGAACGACATCTTGCGAACGGTGAAGTTCGAACCCATGCCGCGGTTCGAACGCGCAATCACGACGCCTTCGTAGTTCTGCACACGCTCACGCGTGCCTTCCACGACGCGCACGCCGACGCGCACGGTGTCGCCCGCGCGGAATTCCGGGATATCCTTGCCGAGGCCCTGGATGGCCTCTGCTTCAAGCTGCTGGATCAGGTTCATGTGCCTGTACCTTCATCATCGTGCCGCGCGCCAGAGGCAGACTGGCCCCGAACGTCACCATGACGTTCCCAAAGGTCCGGTCTGCGTAACCGTGTATCATCCTCGCCGCGCCGCTTTCGCCACGCCGCAATTTTCGCATGATCCCCCGATCGCAGCACTTCAGGGATCGTGCGCCCTTCCCATTCGACAGGTCGGGTAAAATGCGGATATTCGAGCAGACCGTTCTCGAACGATTCCTCGACTCCGCTGGAAGCCGCGCCCATTACGCCGGGAAGCAGCCGAATGCAAGCGTCGAGCAGCATGATCGCGGCAGGCTCTCCGCCCGACAACACGATGTCGCCGACCGACACTTCCTCGACGTCGCGGCCTTCGAAGATGCGCTCGTCGAAACCCTCGAACCGGCCGCACAGCACGATCGCGCCCGGACCCGCTGCCAATTCGCGCACCCTGGCTTGCGTCAGCGGGCGGCCGCGCGGCGTCATCGCCAGCACCGGCGCGCCTGGATTGACCGCGCGCGCATGGTCGATCGCGGCGGCCAGCACGTCGACCTTCAGCACCATGCCCGCGCCGCCGCCCGCCGGGGTGTCGTCCACCGTGCGGTGCTTGTCGCTGGCGAAATCGCGGATCTGCACGGTATCGATCGACCATGCGCCCGCCTCAAGTGCGCGGCCCGCCAGGCTGATGCCGAGCGGCCCCGGAAACATCTCGGGGTAAAGGGTCAGGACTGTCGCGGCAAAGCTCATCGCGCCCCGTTAGCCGCAGCGGGCAAAGCCTTCAACCGCCGCAGCCGCCGCATCCTCCTCCACCGCCATCGCCGCCGTCTCCACCGCTGTCGCCTCCGCATCCGCCGGACGAGCTGGCATACATGCGGTGAAACGGGTCGAGCGTCGTACCCGCCAGTGCGGCGGGCCCGAACAGAGCCACGGCCATGCCGAACTCGGTCTCGCGCGGAGCCCTTTGCAGCCTCTCCTCCCGCGCCCGAAGCGAGGCGAGTTCCGCCCGCCCCGCCCTCGTCGCGGTATCGAGGGCCTGGAACCGGGCGAGGACCGCCAGCAGGGTCACGAGGTCGAAGACGATCAGTATGCCCACGCTTTCCCCGCGCAAAACGCCCAGCCGCCAGCGCATGATGCCGAGCAGCAGCAACGCAAAAACCGGAAGGGTCTGGACGATGCGAACGCGGCGCTCGTCATCCTCGTCCATTACCAGTCCCATGGCCGGCAGCCGTGCGACTATCGTCTGCGCCGCGCCCGACACCGCGCGGACCACCCTGGCGGCGCTCATCCTGGGGCCGGAGGAAAGCAGCGCGCGCTGCGCCTCGGTCGATCCGCCGCCCGGGCGAAGGACGGATACCGCGTTCACCCCCTCGACCGTCAGCCGCCTTTCCGCCGCCAACCGCGCACCGACCGTCTGGGCCAGCTGCATCCGCCCGCCGGCAAGGACGGCGACTTGCTCCTCGTCGTTCAGACGGCAGGGTCGGCCTTCGGGTATCATCGCCGCCTGCAGGATCTTGCCCAGTATCAGCGCCGCGACGAATGCGACCGAGTGAAATGCCAGATACGCCTCAGCGCTCCAGTCCAACGGATTCCAGCCGTGCATCGCGCGTCCCCCGGTTCCTGCGCATCACCACATGAGGAATACCATAGCACCGAAAAATGCCGATAGGATTACCGCGTACGCGGCTTTCCTGGGCAAGAGGATATAGTCGCGGGTGCGGACCCTTCGCGCAAGCGGATCGCGGTAGAGCCGCTGCTGCGCGGCGGGCCAGATGTCGGGCGGCGACGGCCCGAACACACGCTCATAGCTGGCGAGCGTCGCGGCGTATTGCCGGTAATAGCGATCGCGTTCGGCCCGTCCCCCCGCAGTCGGCCCGTGATGCCGCGGGCCGCCCAGTACGTCGGCACAGAAACGCTCCCAATAATCGCGGCTGTAGGTCAGGTGGAGATGCCATGCCTGATCCACCGCATCGGACGGGGTGACCGGATGGCCCGCACGCATCGCCAGAAAGCAGAAGCGGCGATATTCCTTTATCACCCGTTCGGCATGGCGGCGATCCCATCCGTTCTCTCGCGCCAGCCGGTCGGTGAAGGTGAATTCCGCGTCGTCGGGTCCGATCGTATAGGACGACAGCGCTTGCCAGAGCCGCAGATCATCCTCGCGCTCTGGCAGTTTCATCGCGTGTCAGTCCATGTGCTTCAGGCCGACGCGCAGGTAATCCCAGCCGGTCACCACCGTCAGCGCCGCGGCGACCCACAGGCAGGCAAGCCCCGTGATCCTGATCCATTCCATGTGCGGCAGGGCGCCCGCCAGGATCAGCGCGCCCAGCGCGATGATCTGTACGGTGGTCTTCCATTTCGCCAGTTTCGACACAGGCACGGATACCTGCACGCCCGCCAGGAACTCACGCAAGCCGGAAACCGCGATCTCCCGCAGCAGGATCACCAGGCCCGCCAGCGCGTGCAGGTCACCGACATAGGGACCGGACAGACCGCCCTTGGCCGCCAGCACCAGGATCACCGCCCCGATCATCAGCTTGTCCGCGATCGGGTCGAGGAACACGCCCAGCCGGCTGACCCGCCCGCTGGACCGCGCGAGCGCGCCGTCGAAATAATCGGTTATCCCCGCCAGCGAATAGAGCACGAAGGCGATGCCATGCCCCAGCGCCCAGTCGGGCCACCACAGGAATCCGACCAGCAGCGGAACGGCGAAAATACGCGAAAGCGTCAGAAGATTGGGAAGTGTCAGCATAGATTCGTAAGGCCATGTAGCGCGAAAACGGGGGACTTCCCAAGCGCACACCGCGCGACTTGAACCGATTTTATTGCCTGCCGGTGGCGCAATGGCTTGTGCCGCGCTGCACGCACGGTAAGGACGGGCCCCAACCGATCATGCTGACTTCCACCGATCTTCTTACCAAGCGCCGCTTTCTGCCGCTGTTCGTCACCCAGGTGCTGGGGGCGTTCAACGACAATCTGTACAAGAATGCGATGGTGTTGTTCGTCGTCTATGCCGTCTATTCCAGCGCGGCAGAGGAGACGATGTTCTCGGCCGTGGCGCAGGGGCTGTTCACCCTGCCCTTCGTGCTGTTCTCCGCCCTGTCGGGCCAGCTTGCCGACATGCGCGACAAGGCGATGATCATCCGCCGGGTCAAGCTGGCCGAGATCGGCATCATGACCGTGGGCGCGACGGGGCTGGTCATGGCTTCGGTGAACTTTGCGGTCGACACCGTGGCGATCCCGCTGCTGCTGCTGGCCCTGTTCGCGATGGGCGTGCATTCCACGTTCTTCGGCCCGATCAAATATGCCATCCTGCCCCAGCACCTCGAAAGGAAGGAAGTGCTGGCCGGGACCGGCCTGGTCGAGGCGGGGACCTATCTGGCGATCCTGGCGGGCACGATCCTGGCCGG
>JAPYSD010000179.1 GCA_029936705.1 Croceicoccus sp.
GTCGTGGAAGATCACATAGGGCGGGACGCCGTTGTCCTTGGCAAGGTCGCGGCGCAGGCTGCGCAGCGCCTCGAACAGCGGATCGCCGACGGGGTTGGGCGTGGCATCGCCGCCGCGCCTGCGGCTGCGCGTGCGGCGAGGCGGGAGGACGAGGTCGAGCGGTACCTCTCCCTTCAGAAACGCGCGCGCATCGGGGCCCAGCATCAGCCCGCCATGTTCGGTCGGCAGCAGCGCGCCGCGCACCTGCAGCGCGCGGCTGACGGGCTTGAGCATCGCGGCTTCCTCCCCCTCGACGATGCCAAAGACCGATAGGCTTTCGTGCCCGTTCTGGCGGCTGCGGTCGGTGGACTGGCCGGTCAATATGCTCTCGACATAGCCTGCGCCGAACATCTGGCGCGTGCGCGCCACGGCAGAGAGATATTTCTGCGCGATCACGGTGGCGTCGATGGACTTGGGCGGGGACAGGCAATTGTCGCAATTGCCGCAGGTTTCGGGCGGGTCCTCGCCGAAATGGCGCAGCAGGATGGCGCGGCGGCAACCGGCGGTCTCGACCAGCGCACCCAGCGCGGCGAGGCGGGTGCGCTCGCCCGCGATGCGGTCCTCGCCCATCTCGCCCAGTCGCATACGGGCGCGGGCGAAATCGTCGGCGCCCCAGATCAGATGCGCGACCGACGGATCGCCGTCGCGGCCCGCGCGGCCGGTTTCCTGGTAATAGGCTTCGATCGACTTGGGCAGCCCGGCATGGATGACGAAGCGCACGTCGGGCTTGTCGATGCCCATGCCAAAGGCGACGGTGGCGACCATCACCATGCTTTCGGATGCGACGAAATCGTGCTGGTTGCGGGCGCGCCTCTCGGCCGGAAGGCCCGCGTGATAGCAGCGGGTTTCGCGGCCCTGCTTGCCCAGCGTTTCGGCCAGCCGCTCGGTCGCGGCGCGGGTGGGGGCATAGACGATGCCGGGGCCGGGCTGCGCGTCCATGATCTGCTGGATCTGGCGCGCCAAGCTGTCGCGCGGGGTGATGTGATAGCGGATGTTGGGCCGGTCGAAGCCCGCGACGATCAGGCCGTCCTCTGGAATGCCCAGCTGCGCCAGGATGTCCGCCCGCGTGTGCGCGTCCGCCGTGGCGGTCAGCGCCAGGCGCGGGACATGCGCGAACGCGTCCATCATCGGGGCGAGCAGGCGGTAGTCGGGGCGGAAATCGTGGCCCCATTCGGAGACGCAATGCGCCTCGTCGATCGCGAACAGCGCGATGCGGCACTGGCTCAAAAGCTCGCGAAAATGCGGCTGGCTGGCGCGTTCGGGCGCGACATACAGCAGGTCCAGCTCGCCATCGCGCAGGCGCTGCACGGTCTCGGCGCGGTTCTCGTCCACGCTGGTCAGCGTGGCGGCGCGGATGCCGTTCGCCTCGGCGCTGCGCAGCTGGTCGTGCATCAGCGCGATCAGCGGGCTGACGACGACACAGGTGCCGTCCAGCATCGTCGCGGGCAGCTGGTAGCACAGCGACTTGCCCGCGCCGGTCGGCATCACCGCCAGCGTGGAGCGGCGGTCCAGCACGCGCTCCACCACCTGGCTCTGCACCCCGCGAAAGGCGGAGAAGCCGAAAGTGCGTTTCAGGGTGTCGAGCGCGCCTGCCATGTTCCCTGTGATGTTTGGGGCCATGGGGCACGCCATGGCAGATCGCGCCCCGGCATGGAACGGGCGCGGGCGGATATTCCTCAGTCCAGGTTGGGACGCAGCCAGCGTTCGGCGGTGGCAAGGTCGATGCCGCGCCGCTGTGCGTAATCCTCCAGCTGGTCGCGGCCGATGCGGGCGACGCCGAAATACTGGCTTTCCGGGTGGGCGAAGTAGAAGCCCGACACCGCGCTGGTCGGCCACATCGCGTTGGATTCGGTCAGCGTGATGCCGGCCCTGTCCTCGACCTGCATCAGGTCCCACAATATGGGTTTCAGCGAATGGTCGGGGCACGCGGGATAGCCGGGAGCGGGGCGGATGCCGCGATATTGCTCCTTGATCAGCGCCTCGTTCGTCAGCTGCTCCTGCGGCGCATAGCCCCACAGGGTGGTGCGGACGTGCAGGTGCAGGCGTTCGGCAAACGCCTCGGCAAAACGGTCGGCCAGCGCCTTGAGCAGGATGTCCGAATAATCGTCATGCGCCGCCTTGAAACGGGCGGAGTGGTCGTCGATCCCGTGGATGCCGACCGCAAAGCCGCCGATCCAGTCGCCCGCGGGGTCGACGAAGTCGGACAGGCAGAAGTTCGCGCGCCCCTTGCCGTCTTTGGCACGCGATTTCTTCACCTGCTGGCGCAGGAAGGGGACGCGCGTGCCGCCATCAAGCATCACGTCGTCGCCGTCGCGCTTGCAGGGCCAGAACTCGCACACGCCGCGTGCGGTAAACCATTGTTCCTCAATGATCTGCTGCAGCATTTTCTGGGCATCGGCGAACAGGCTGCGCGCGCTTTCGCCCACCACATCGTCATCCAGGATCGCGGGGTAGTTGCCCGCCAGTTCCCATGCGCGGAAGAACGGCGTCCAGTCGATATGGTCGGCAAGATCGGCCAGGTCCCAGCTTTCGAATACATGGTTGCCGGGCTGCGCGGGGGCGGCGGGCTTTTCGGCCATGTCGGCGGCAAAGCCGTTCTCGCGCGCTTCGGCGATGGGCAGCAGGGCGCTCTGCCCCTTGCCCGCGCGCTTGACGCGCACATCCTCGTACTCGTCCGCGATCTTCACGACATAGGGGTCGCGCTGCGTGTCGGACAGAAGCTGCGAGGCGACGCCGACCGCGCGGCTGGCGTCGAGCACGTGGATCACCGGCCCCGCATAGGCGGGATCGATGCGCAGCGCGGTGTGCACCTTGCTGGTGGTCGCGCCGCCGATCAGCAGCGGGATCGCCATTTCGGCGCGGGCCATTTCCTCGGCCACGGTCACCATCTCGTCCAGCGAAGGAGTGATGAGGCCTGACAGGCCGATGATGTCGGCATCGTTCTCGTTCGCGGCCTTGAGGATATCGGGCCAGGGCACCATCACGCCCAAATCAATCACCTCGTACCCGTTGCACTGCAGCACGACGCCGACGATGTTCTTGCCGATGTCGTGCACGTCGCCCTTTACCGTGGCCATGACGATGCGGCCCTTGGCCTTGGCGCCTTCCTCCTTCTCCGCCTCGATAAAAGGGATGAGGTGGGCGACGGCCTTCTTCATCACGCGGGCGGATTTCACCACCTGCGGCAGGAACATCTTGCCGCTGCCGAACAGGTCGCCGACGACGTTCATGCCGTCCATCAGCGGACCCTCGATCACTTCGATCGGGCGGCCGCCGCGTTCCTCCACGGCAGAGCGCATTTCCTCGGTATCGTCGACGATATGCGCGTCGATGCCCTTGACCAGCGCGTGTTCCAGCCGCTTTTCAACGGCATAGCCGCGCCATTCGGCGGCCTGCTTCTCGGCCTCCGGGCTCTTGCCCTTGTAGCTTTCGGCCAGCGCGATCAGGCGTTCGGTCGCGGTCTCGAACCCGCTGCCTGCCGGGGGATCGCGCATCAGGATCACGTCCTCGCACGCGTCGCGCAGCACCGGGTCGATCTGGTCATAGACGTCGAGCTGGCCCGCATTGACGATCGCCATGTCGAGACCCGCGGGGATCGCGTGGTACAGGAATACCGAGTGCATCGCGCGGCGCACCGTCTCGTTCCCGCGGAAGCTGAAGGACAGGTTCGACAATCCGCCGCTGAAATGCACGTGCGGGCAGGTCCCCCGCAGCACGGCCACCGCCTCGATGAAGTCGAGCGCGTAGCGGTCGTGTTCCTCGATCCCCGTCGCCACGGCGAAGATATTGGGATCGAAGATGATGTCTTCAGGGGGAAAGCCGATGCCGGTGAGGAGCTTGTAGGCGCGCTCGCAGATCTCGATCTTGCGCTGCTTGGTGTCGGCCTGGCCGGTTTCGTCGAAGGCCATGACCACGACCGCTGCGCCGTAATCCATGCATTTGCGCGCAGAATCCAGGAAGGGCTCCTCGCCCTCCTTCATGCTGATCGAATTGACGATGGGTTTGCCCGAGACGCATTTCAGGCCCGCCTCGATCACCTCCCACTTGGACGAATCCACCATGATCGGCACGCGCGCGATATCGGGTTCGGCGGCGATCAGCTTCAGGAAGGTGGTCATCGCCTCGACCGCGTCGAGCAGGCCCTCGTCCATGTTGACGTCGATGACCTGCGCGCCGTTCTCCACCTGCTGGCGCGCGACCTCGACCGCGGCGGGATAGTCGCCCGCCATGACAAGCTTCTTGAAGCGGGCCGAGCCCGTGACATTGGTGCGCTCGCCAATATTGACGAAGCGGCTTGCCGCTGCGGCAAAGTCCTGATCAGACATGGTTTTTCCTGTATCCGCGCTCAGGCGGTCATGATGAAGGGTTCAAGCCCCGCCAGCCGCGTCCTGCGCGCCAGCTCGGGAATTTCGCGCGGGGCGATGCCTTCCACGGCCCGGGCCATGGCGGCGATATGCTGCGGTGTCGAACCGCAGCATCCGCCCAGCACGTTGACCAGCCCGCGCCTTGCCCAGTCGAGCACGTAGCCTGCCGTGGTGTCGGGCATCTCGTCATATTCGCCCAGCTCGTTCGGCAGGCCCGCGTTGGGGTAGTGCATGGTGCAGCAATCGGCGATCTTGGCCAGCGCCGCGACATGCGGGGCCAGCTGCGTCGCGCCGAACGAGCAGTTGAGCCCGACCGTCAGCGGATTGGCGTGGCGCACCGCGTACCAGAACGCCTCCACCGTATGGCCCGACAGATTGCGGCCCGACAGGTCGGTCAGCGTCATCGACAGCATGATCGGCACTTCGCGGCCCAGCGCCTGTTCCATCTGGCGCACCGCCATGATGCCTGCCTTGGCGTTCAGCGTGTCGAACACCGTCTCGATCAGGATGAAGTCGGCCCCGCCCTCGACCAGCGCCTCGCACTGTGCGCGGTAAACATCTGTAAGGTAATCGAAATCGATCTCGCGAAAGCCCGGGTCGTTGACGTCGGGCGACAGCGACAAAGTCTTGTTCGTCGGCCCGATCGCGCCCGCGACGAAGCGGGGGCGGCCGTCGCGGCCTGCGAATTCGTCGGCCACGCGCCGCGCCAGCGCCGCGCTTTCGCGGTTGATGTCGGCGACGAGGTCTTCGGCGGCGTAATCGGCCTGGCTGATGCGGTTCGCGCTGAAGGTATTGGTCTCGGCAATGTCGGCCCCCGCCTCGAAATAGGCGCGGTGGATGCTTTCGGGCACCTGCGGCGCGGTCAGGGCGAGGATGTCGTTATTGCCCTTCTGGTCCTTGGCCAGGCCCAGGTCGCCGGCGTAATCGGCCTCTACCAGTCCCTTGGTCTGAATCTGCGTGCCGAACGCGCCATCGGTGATGAGGATGCGCTGCGACGCCTGTTCCAGGAAGTCGGCGCGGGCCTTGCTTGGCGTAATGGTCATGCTGCGTTCTCCTGCACCTGTACGGTTTCCTTCGGGCGCATGCCCAGCAGGTGGCAGACCGCATAGGAAAGCTCGGCGCGGTTGAGGGTGTAGAAATGGAAGTCGCGCACCCCCTCGTCATAGAGGGTGCGGCACATCTCGGCGGCGATGGTCGCGGCGACCAGCTTGCGCGATTCGGGCCGGTGGTCGAGCCCTTCGAACAAATCCTCCATCCACTTGGGGATCTCGGCCCCGCAGGCGTCGGCGAACTTGCGCGTCTGCGCCACGTTGGACACCGGAAGGATGCCCGGCAGGATCGGCGCGTCGATGCCCTGCGCGGCGGCAAGGTCACGAAAGCGCAGGAATTTTTCGGGCGCGAAGAAGAACTGCGTGATGGCGCGCGATGCGCCCGCGTCCAGCTTGCGCTTGAGGTTGTCGATATCGGCCTGCGCGTCCCGTGCCTCAGGGTGGGTCTCGGGATAGGCGGCGACCGAGATGTCGAAGGGCGCGATGTCCCTGAGGCCCGCGACAAGGTCGGCGGCGCTGGCATAGCCGTCCGGATGGGGCACGAATTTGTCGCCCATCGTCGGCGGATCGCCGCGCAGCGCGACGATATGACGCACGCCCGCACTCCAGAAACCTTCGGCAACTTCGCGGATCTCGTCGCGGCTGGCATCGACGCAGGTCAGGTGCGCTGCGGTGGGCATGCCGGTCTCGCGGATGATGCGCGCCACGGTGCCGTGCGTGCGGTCGCGCGTGCTGCCGCCCGCGCCATAGGTCACCGACACGAAATCGGGCTGCAGCGGCGCCAGCGCCAGGACGGTGTCCCACAGCTGCTCTTCCGACTTGTCGTTCTTGGGCGGGAAGAATTCGAACGACACGTCGATGTCGCCGGGAAGCGAGGCGAATAGGGGCTTGCTCATGGTCGTGTTCGCACTTTCGTGTCGCCGCCGTTCCGCCTGCGGGCGGTATGGCCAGCGTTTTGGGCAGCGATCTGGGGAATGGGGTCGCGGCGGGTGCCGGTCCAGATGCGGACGGTCAGCTCCTCGCCTTCCAGCGAAGCGGTTTCGTCCAGCATGAAACCGGCATCGCCGAGCAGCTTTTCCATCTGCGCGTCGGTAAAGCCGAGGCGCGCATGGGCGTCGCGTTCGCGCAGTTCCTCGAACCCGTGGGCGGCGAAATCGACGATCGCGACACGTCCGTCGGGGCGGGTGACGCGCGCCGCCTCTGCCAGCGCGAGTTCGGGCAGTTGCGCGTAATGCAGCACCTGGTGGAACAGCACGGTGTCGAAGCCCGCGTCGTCGAACGGCAGGTCGGTGAAGTCGCCCTGCAGCAGGTTGAGCCGCGCGGGCGGCAGGTCCTGCAGCCGGGCGCGGGCGACGCGCAGCATGTCGTTGCTCTTGTCGATGGCGCTGACGTGGCTGGCGAACGGGGCGAACAATTCGGCGATGCGGCCCGTGCCGGTGCCGATGTCGAGCATGCGGCCCAGGACCGGGGTGGGCGGCGTTCCTGACGCGTCGCCGTCGATGCGAAGCAGCGCGGCCAGCTTCGCCTCGACCCGCGCGTCGTCGCTGTGCAGCGTGCGCAGGCGGTCCCATTCATCGGCGTGGCGCGCGAAATAGAACTCGGCACTGGTCTCGCGCGCGGTGCGGATCGCGGCCAGGCGGCGCATGTCGCCCGCACACAGCGCGGCGA
>JAPYSD010000180.1 GCA_029936705.1 Croceicoccus sp.
CAGAATAGCTGCGGCACTGGCGGGACAAATCGCCGTTTCCAGCAGGTCCCAGCGGTCCGTCGGAGTTTCTTCGACCATCCAGAGCCAGCGACGTGAGGCAGCGATATAGACGCCGCGATAAGCCGCAAACGCCCGACCTGCGGCGTCGGCGTCAGTCCGCGCAAAAAATGTGCGAAGAGGGCGTACGACAGGATGCCGGGTTCAGCCACAAGCGCTGAGCGATCCATACTCATCCACGCCAGAAAGCAAGACACCCCGCGATTTCGGCGAGCGCGGCTAGGGATAGATCCAGACGGCGCTCACTGGATCGCGTCTTTTGCGAGCGTCTCGATAACCCGACAGTCGCTGACGGTGCCCTGGTCGCAGGTCGCAAGCATTCGGTCGAGTTCCCCGTGGAGCGCAAGGAGATCGATCTTCCGTTCGACTTCGGCGAGATCAGTGCGCGCAAGCGCACCGACGGCCGCGCAGGATCGTGACTTGTCGTCGGCCAGGTCGAGCAGTTCGCGAAACCGGAGCATAGGACACCAACCGCTATGACAGCTCCGAAAGTTGTAATATCACGTCTCGATAAGCGTCTAAATCCTTGTGCACGGAAAATGCCTGTCAGCAACAACTTGCTGATCAGTACTCGTCGCGCAGCCTTGGGATGTCTCTTTGTGCAATCAAAAGAGATGCGTGTTTACAAAGACAGGGATGATCATGGCGAAGATGAAGGCAGCGGTGTTCGTGGAGCCGGGGCGGATTGTGCTCGATGAGAAGCCGATTCCGGAAGTCGGGGCACTCGATGCGCTTGTGCGGATCACCACTACCACCATCTGCGGCACCGACGTGCACATTCTGAAAGGCGAATACCCGGTTGCCCCCGGCCTTACCGTTGGACACGAGCCGGTCGGGATTATCGAAAAGCTGGGCTCGGCCGTCACCGGGTACCACGAGGGTCAGCGGGTGATCGCAGGCGCGATCTCACCCAGTGGCCACAGCAACGCCTGTCTTGCCGGCTTTCATTCGCAAGACGGACCGGACGCTCGCCATGGCTGGAAATCGATCGGCGGATGGAAGCTCGGTAACACGATCGACGGCTGCCAGGCGGAGTATGTGCTGGTTCCGGACGCCATGGCTAACCTCGCCCCTGTCCCCGACGGTCTGACGGACGAGCAGGTGTTGATGTGCCCGGATATCATGTCGACGGGCTTTGGAGGGGCAGAGCGAGGCGGCGTCCGGATCGGCGATACCGTCGCGGTATTCGCGCAGGGGCCTATTGGCCTCTGCGCTGCGGCCGGCGCGAAGCTTGCCGGGGCAACCCTCGTCATTGGGGTCGATCGTTTGCCCGCACGTCTCCAGACCGCGAAAGCGCTGGGTATTGATGCCGTGGTGGACGCCGGCACCGTCGATCCTGTGGACGAGATACTGCGCCTGACCGACGGGCGGGGGGTGGACGTCGCGATCGAGGCGCTTGGAAGCCAGGCAACATTCGAGGCATGCCTGAGGGTGCTGCGCCCAGGTGGAACGCTTTCGAGTCTTGGCGTCTATTCCGCGGATATAAATGTCCCGCTGGATGCGTTTGCCGCCGGGCTTGGCGATCTCAGCATCGTAACGACGCTGTGTCCGGGCGGAAAGGAACGCATGCGCCGACTCATCAACGTCCTGGCGGCGGGGAGGGTAGACCTCCGGCCCATGGTTACCCATCGCTACAAGCTCGACGACATCGAAGCAGCCTATGAACTCTTCGCCCACCAGCGTGACGGCGTACTCAAGGTGGCCATCACACCTTAAAAAAGCCTCCCTCTCTCGAAGGGTCCCAGGCCTTGGGGTTTGGCCAAGAGAAAGCCGATACAATAATGGATATTTTGATCTGGATCATGGGCGAGGGCAATCAAAAAGGTCTTTGCCAAACCCAGGCTTCAGAACCGCACGACCGAACCACCAGCAGAGATAATAGATGACATCAATTGATCGACGAAAGTTTTTGGCCGCAGGCAGCGTCTCGCTCGGTGCCCTGGGTATCGCGGCTGCCATGCCAGCTTGGGCGCGCGGAGCGATGGGGGGAACTCTTGCGCGTCGCGGTAGCGATGTCCTGTCGGGAGAACATCTAAGCCTGACAGTGGCCGACGCCGTTTTCGAGACGGGGGCTCGTCGTGGTCCCGCCGTCACCGTCAATGGGACGATCCCGGGACCGTTGTTACGGCTGAGAGAGGGACAGAACCTTGTCGTCGATTTGCTCAACAACAGCTCGGAAGATACCTCGGTCCATTGGCATGGCATGCTGGTTCCATTCCTTATGGACGGTGTTCCGGGCGTATCGATGGCTGGCCTCAAGCCGGGCGAACGATTCCGCTACGAATTCCCGGTCCGGCAGGCGGGAACCTACTGGTGGCACGCGCACACGTTGCAGGAGCCAATGGGACATTACGGCCCCATCATCATCGATCCGGCCGAGCCGGAGCCTTTCGCCTATGATCGCGACTATGTCCTCATGCTCTCGGACTGGTCGCCGATGAACCCGCATACGATCATGAAAAAGCTCAAGGTGGCCGACGCCTATTTCAACTACAACAAAACCACTGCAACCGACGATTATCCGCTGAGCGGTGCAGCGCGCAGGATGTGGGCGCGCATGCGGATGATGCCGACCGACATCTCTGATGTGACCGGGTCGACCTACAGCTTTCTCGTCAACGGATATGGTCCCGACGACGGGCTGGAATTTGCCTATCGCCCGGGTGAACGAATCCGCCTCAGAATCATCAACGGCGCCGCGATGACATATTTCAATGTGCGGATTCCCGGATTGCCGATGACAGTTGTCGCCGCAGACGGGCAGAATGTCCGCCCCTTGGAGGTTGACGAGTTCCAGATTGGCAACGCGGAAACGTACGATGTCATCATCGAGCCGAGAGATGGCGATGCCTTTGCTTTTATCGCCGAAGCGATGGATCGCACCGGGATGGGCCTGGCCATGTTCGCGGCCCGACCGGGCGCGCGCGCTTCCGTCCCTGACCTGCGCGCGCCGCCGCTGCTGACAATGGCCGATATGGGCATGAGCGACATGGAACCTGGCTCGATGGACCATGAAGGCGTGGGAGGCGCGCAGTCTGCGCCAATGGGTGCGATGGCGATGGACGGAATGAGCATGCGCGACACATCGAAGTTGCCACCGGACGTAAAGGTCGGTCCGGGGCTCGACATGGTGGCAATGAATCCGGTCGACCGCATGGGCTATCCCGGTACCGGGCTCGACAAGGTCTCCCACCGCGTGCTGACGTACAAGGACCTGGTGGCGGCCAAACCGAACAGGGATCAGCGCCGGCCTTCGCGCTCGGTCGAGATTCATCTGACCGGTAACATGGAGCGCTACATGTGGTCTTTTGACGGGAAGAAGTTTTCTGCCGTCACCGATGACCCCATTCGCTTCGCGTTCAACGAACGCGTCCGTGTGCGTCTGGTGAACGATACGATGATGGCGCATCCCATTCATCTGCACGGCCACTTCTTCGAACTGGTGAATGGCCACGACGGTTTTCAGCCCCTCAAGCATACGCTTACGGTCCAGCCAGGAAGCAGTGCAACTTTTGATCTGACTGCCGATGAGCCTGGCGACTGGGCATTCCATTGCCACCTTATCTACCACATGCACAACGGCATGTTTCAGGTCGTCACCGTCCGCCCCCTGAACGGGGAGGTTGGGCAATGAGGACTGGAGCGTTCATTCTTCTGCTGGCTTCGGCTGCTCCTGCATACGCACAAGACCATGCAGCGCACCAACCCCACGAAGTGCAAGCAGCTGCACCAGATAAGGCGCCGCCGCAGTCGGCGCATCCCGAGCAGGAAAGCGAAATCCAGGCAGCCACAGCGCTGCCGCCGATGGATCACGGGTCGATGGATCATCAGCAGCCAGGCGAGCCGGGAGGAATGGATTCCGGCGCCGTTGGCCACGATCCTGCGGGAGCCATGGAGATGGACGACGGCGCCATAGATCACTCGGCTCATGGCGCGATGGATAAAGTTGCGGTAATCCCGGAAGCTCCGCCGCCGCCGGAGGCATAGTCTGGCCCTGCCTATGCGGCCGATGCCTTCGTCGGTCCCCGAATCATGGCAGCTTCGCGCGCAGCAGTGGCACGCGTGGTCAGCGGCCTGCCCGTCTTCTGGTTCATGGCTGACCGGGCGGAATATCGCGTGCGCCAGGGCAAAGATGGATATTTGTGGGATGTTCAAGGCTATTACGGCGGCGATATCGACAAGTTCTGGTTCAAGAGCGAAGGTGAGGGCGTTTTCAGCGAGAATCCGGAATCAGCTGAAGTGCAGGCGCTCTGGAGCCACGCAATTGGCCCCTGGTGGGATATGCAAGCCGGTATCCGGCAAGATCTGGCCGGTCCCGACCGGACGCATGCAGTCGTTGGCGTCCAGGGGCTTGCCCCCTACCTTTTCGAAGTCGATGCGGCCGCCTTCGTTTCCAACAAGGGTGATGTCACCGCGCGGATCGAGGGCGAACTTGACCAGCGTATCACCCAGCGGCTGATCCTGCAGCCGCGCGCGGAGATAGGCCTTTCGGCACAGGACATTCCAGAGCTCGGGATAGGCGCCGGCGTCGACCGGATCGAGGCCGGCTTGCGCTTGCGATACGAGTTCGTGCGCGAATTTGCACCCTATGTCGGGATCGATCAGGAGTGGCGGCTTGGCCAAAGCGCCGATTATGCCAGGGCTGCCGGAGAGGATCCGAGCGTGACCAGTTTCGTCGTTGGCGTGCGTCTATGGTTCTGACACGCAAGCCTCAGCTGGGAAACGAATATTGTCGAGTATGAGCCGGATCGTCAATTGCAGTGGCGGCCGCGGCCAGTCCTTCGGCCGAGCACAGCTTATTAGGCGATCGGAAGAAATTTTGTACTGAGCGTGGAGAGTATCCACCCGTTCGCAAACAGAATGAAAGGCGCAGATTATGGTCGGGCCCTCCTCTGCCTCATCCTTGCGAACTCTCGATGATATCTCCTTTGGCGGCAAGACCGCGATCGTCAGGGTCGACCTCAATGTGCCCGTCGAAGACGGGGTCGTGGCCGACGCCACCCGGATCGAGCGCATTATCCCTACGCTTCGCGAACTGATCGCGAAGGACGCGAAAGTTGTCCTCCTTTCTCACCTGGGTCGTCCGAAGGGAAAGGTGGTTGCCGATATGAGTCTCGAGCCCGTCGCGGGCGCGCTGGAGAAAGCGATGGGCAGGCCGGTTCGTTTCGTCGCGACGAACTGGCGCGATGGCCATGCGAGAGAGGCCGTCAAAGCCGCGGCGCCGGGCGATCTACTGCTCATGGAAAACACGCGGTTCCATCCGGGTGAGGAGACCAACGATCCAGAGCTGGTCGCGCAGTTCGCAAACCTGGGCGACATATACGTAAACGACGCATTTTCCTCAGCGCATCGTGCTCATGCATCGACGGAGGGCATCGCGCACGTGCTGCCGGCGGTGGCAGGGCGCGCTCTGCAGGCTGAGATCAAGTCGCTGAGCCTGGTTCTCGAAAACCCGGATCGCCCGGTGTTCGCGCTTGTCGGCGGAGCCAAGGTTTCCACCAAGCTCGATCTCCTCGTCAATTTGGTCGCCAAGATGCAGGCCATCGGCATTGGGGGTGCGATGGCCAACACGTTTCTGGCTGCCCAGGACCGGCCAATAGGCAGATCGATGGCCGAACGCGAAATGCTGGACAGTGCCCGTGAGGTTATCCACCGTGCTAACGAGGCCGGTTGCGCAATTTTCCTGCCGATCGACGTGGTCGTTGCCACCGAGTTTAGCGCCGGCGCCGTCTCGCATACGGTTTCGGTTGAGCGGGTCGGCGCAGACGAGATGATCCTCGATGTCGGTCCCGCGACAGTAGCGCTTCTTGAGAAGGCGCTGAAGCACATGCGGACCGTCGTCTGGAATGGTCCGGTTGGAGCGTTCGAGGTTCCGCCCTTCGACCAGGGAACGGTAGCCCTTGCCGGGGCGATCGCCGATCTGGCAGATGCCGGGCGCCTCCGAGCAGTCGCGGGCGGGGGTGACACGGCCGCTGCGCTCAACCACGCGGGCGTTGCCGACCGGTTCAGTTACGTGTCGAGCGCAGGTGGGGCGTTCCTCGAATGGTTAGAGGGCAAGGCTGTGCCCGGCGTCGTGGCGCTGCGAAGATGAAGGTGAGATCAAATGCGCACAGAACCATATAGGACTTCGTTCCATCGCCCCTTTAGGATTCCATTCCCTCCCGCGCACGCTCGAGCACCTTCATCTCCTTAGCCTGCTCGTTCCTGAGCTTTCGGACCGCATTGGCAGTGTCGCTAGGAACGCCGGGTTGCTTCAGCAGGACATTGGACATTTCTATCGCGCCGCGATGATGTTCGATCATCTTCCTCAACCAGACCCTCGACACATCGGACCGAAAACGCCTGTGGTTGCATCGTGCATTTTTTGTATCGGCCGCAGAAAGACCAGCGCGCTCTCGACATCTATGGGCCCGTCGCGTAGCAGCTTCTCGAGCTCTCGGACCGCCCGTTCCTGCGCTCGCACTGTGTGCATTGCAAGAGCCCGGATTTCAGGAGATGGATTTTCCTGAAGAAGCACCCGCGACAGTGCCGCTCCGCATTCGTGGTGCGCAATCATCATTCTTACCCAATTGTCGCCCGGGCTCGTTCCGATGGCGGCTCTCATGCTGTCGTACATGGCGGTTTCGGCCCGGAAGAATGGCCCAAGATCACGTGAAATGGCCTCGGAGGGATCGCCGCCGTTCTGGGCCCCCGTGCGGTCACAAGCCGACATTGTCATCAACAAGCAAGTTGCCGTGATCTGCCGCGCGTCCAGTCGTTTCTTCATATCCGCCGATCTGAGGATTGCACTGGCATATATTCTTATCACCCCGATGTTGATTCGTCACACGTCTGCGTACCTCCAATGAGCTGGCACTATCAGCATCTTGGATAGTGAGTGTCTTGGGCTGACGCGCGGAAAGGCCGCTCCAGGTTCATCGGAGGTTTTGTGTCGATGGAGGAAATCGCCTCCTGCCATCCCTGCCGGCAGTCGAATGACACCTTCACGATTTCTGGACCTGGGACGGGGGATTGCGAGCAACAGGACGCTTCTGGAGCCTTGTCCGGACAGGCGGCTGCGGAG
>JAPYSD010000181.1 GCA_029936705.1 Croceicoccus sp.
TTGAGGAAGCGCCGCGCCCCGTTTGCGCGCACATGGCGCAGCATCCAGACCATCGGAGTGCCACCATCGGCCACGAAAATGGCATCATCTGACGCCTTTTTGTCCAGCATGTTGGCCACGAACTGCGGATGGATCAGCGCGGGGTCCTTCTCCTCGCCCTCGTCCTGATAGCCCTGCAGGTCCTTGTGCCATTGCCGGCGCTGCGCATCGAGGTAGCCGGTGTCCGACTTCGCGCCGACCAGCGGAAGCAGCGCGGCCATCGTGGTCCTTGCATCGCCCACCAGGCCAAGGTGGATGGCCGAGCGCCGCCCCAGGTGCGTGGGATCGATGTCGATTTGCACGATCCGCTTCCCCTCGGGGTAGTACTGCGTATAGGCGAAGTCGCAGCCCAGCGAGATGACGAGATCCGCATCCTCCAGCGCCTCCACGCCCGCGCGGTTGCCCAGTATGCCGTTCACGCCGACGTTGTAGGGATTGTCCGGCTCCAGGAATTCCTTAGCCCGCGTCGTGTGCACCATCGGCGCCTTCACCTTTTCGCAAAAGGCGGTGATTTCCGCGCGGGCGTCGCGCGCGCCGATCCCGGCATAGACCGCGACCTTGCCCGCGGCATCGACCATGGCGGCAAGCTCGGCCATCTCGGCATCGTTCGGGCGGCAGACGGGCTGCGGGCGATAGACCTGCCAGTCCATGGCGTCCTCGTCGGTCTCGGTGAACATGTCGCCGTTGACGATCACGACCGCCACGCCCCGCTTCGTCAGCGCGGCCTGCGCCGCCTTGGTCACGATGCGGCGGGCCTGCGAGGGGTGCGAGATATATTCGCAGAAATGCGAATACTGCTCGTAGATCTTCTTCTGGTCGACTTCCTGCGGGAACGCGAACCCGCTTTCCGTGCGCGCGACGTCGGACGCGATCAGCAGGACGGGCGCGCCGTTGCGGTGGCTTTCATAAATGCCGTTGACGAAATGCAGCGATCCCGGCCCGCAGGTCCCGGCGCAGACCGACAATTCGCCGGTCATGTAGGATTCCCCGCCGGCGGCAAAGGCGCCGGCTTCCTCGTGGCGGACGCCGATCCAGCGCAGATCGCTTTTCGCGACGGCATCGGTGAAATGGTTGATGGTATCGCCGGGAATGCCATAGACTCGCTTCGCCCCTGCCTTCTGCAGGGCGTCGACCACGATTTCCGCCACGTTCTTCGACATTCCATTCCTTCCCGGGCAATCCGCCCAAATGCGCCCGAATGCGCCCGCCCCGCCGCGATCAGCCGATGCGCTGCGCCGCGATCGTTCCGTCCTTTACGGCCATCGCGGTTCCGCGTTGCAGCGGGACCCATCCTTCGGGGTCGAGCGGAACGGATGCGAAGAGGTGGAGCGGGCCGCTGATCTCGTCGATACTGGCGCCTGCCGCTTCCCATTTCTGGCCGGTGTGTCTGTCGTCGAAACTGCGAATGTTGAGGCCCGGTTCCCGCGGTTCGGTCAGCCCGGTCGCGGTTTCGAAGCGCCGCCGGTCGGCGTGGACGAACAGATATTCTCCGTCGAAGAACAGGAAATTGGCGCTGCCCAGTTCGCGCATCTCGGCAGAAAAGCGGGCGAACACGTCGAACCGCGCCGCCGCATCCGACGATCCCGCCGCCTGCAGGCGCGCCAGCAGCATCAGGAACGCGAGTTCGGAATCGGTGTCGCCGATGCGATGGGGCAGACATTCGCGCGCGTCGCTGTGATCCTCGATCCCCTTCAAATCGCCGTTGTGCGCAAAGGCGTGGCGCCGTCCGTGCACGACGCGGTCGAAGGGATGGGTGTTGGCGAGCGCGGGCCTGCCGGCGGACGCGCGGCGGACATGCGCCATCAAATGGCGGCACGGGTGTTCGTCGCGGACGACCATTTTCGACAATTCGCTGGTGGAGGCAGGCTCCGGCTCGCGAAACAGATAGGCATCGCGGTCCTGCGCGAACAGGATGCCCCAGCCATCGCGATTGCGGTGCTTCTCGCCGCCCTCTGCAGCGAACAGATCAAGCTCGTAGCAGACGTCGTGCGGAACCGAGGCACTCATCGCAAACAGTTCGCACATCCAGATCGCCTCGCTTTATTCCGTGCCGAAACAGGGCCGCTGTCTGGCGTGCTTCGGCTGCGACCTCAACCCCGGGCCGGCCGAAATATTTGCGCGATTTCCTATGAAGCGGGCTTGTCCGCCGGGTGCTGGTCCTCCGTGGTGATCGACCCGCTCAGCACGACGTTCTGATAGGCATAGGGTATCTCGATCCCTGCCTGGTCGAACCGCTTTTTCACCTGTTCCAGCAGGTCGTACTCCGCCCCCTTGGCGGTTGCCGCATCGGAACACCACGCGCGCAGCGACAGGTCCACGCTGGACCCGCCGAGCGCGACGACCGGGCAACCCACCACCTCGACCACGTCGTCGTGCGCGTGGGCCAGTTCCAGGATGATCGCGCGCGCCTTGTCGATATCGGAATCGTAGCCGATCGAGATCGTCGGCGTCATCATCACCCGCAAATCGACCGAGGACAGGTTGATCATGATCTGGTTCGCGATCGTCCCGTTCGACAGGACGATCCGCCGGTTGTCGAACGTGCGCAGCACGGTGTAGCCAAGCGAGAGATCCTCCACGATGCCGGTTTCCACGCCCGTCGGCGTGGTCAGCTGCAAGCGGTCCCCCCGGCGGAACGGCTTGTACAGCACCAGGCTGATGCCCGACACCAGATTGCCCAGCGTCGATTGCGCGGCAAAGCCGATCACCACCGAAACGATGCTGACCCCCGCCAGCAGCGAGGTCGTCAGCTTGTTCAGCGACGGCACCACGTGCGAGAAGATCAGCGCCAGCACGATCCACATGATGAAGGTCGCAAGGTGCTGGATGAAGCTGATCGTCATCCGGTCGATGCGCTCGTTCGGATCGTGGTCGATGACGGTCTTGAGGATGCGCCGCACGATCCAGCTGAGCAAAAAGCCGAAGACCAGGAACGCCATGCCCAACCCCACCGCGCCCCAGAAATGGGTGGGGTCGAGGTAATGCGTCACCACCGTCAGCGTATGGGCGGTGGAGCCGTCTGCCGGACTGGCCGCGGCCGCGGTAGCCGGGGCCTGCTTCGTCGCGGATTCGATGGCCATCATGCGGCGGGCTTGAAACTGTCGGGGTCCGCCATGCGCCAGTATTCGGCGAAGGCGGTGTCGTCCGGCTCGTGCAGCAGCTTGCCGGGCGGGACTTCATGCACGATCTGCGACCAGGGGATCATCTCGGCATTGTTCTTCCACTGGCGCAAGTGGCGCGGCGTGAAATCGTCGGGCGTATCCAGTCCGCAGGCGACGACGATGTCGTGCAGGCTGTCGAGCGTCTTGGACTGGAAATTGGCGACGCGCTGCGCCTTTTCGGGAATGACCAGCCCGCGCTGGCGAGCGGGCGAGCTGGTCGCCACGCCGGTCGGGCAGGTGCCGGTATGGCAGCGCAGCGACTGCACGCAGCCCAGCGAGAACATGAAGGCACGCGCCGCATTGCACCAGTTCGCCCCCAGCGACGCGTTCATCGCGATGGAAGAGCCGGAGAACACCTTTTCCGATGCCGCCAGCCTGATCCTGTCCTTCAGCCCCGTGCCGATCAGCGCGTTGTTGACGTAATAGAGCCCGATGCGCAGCGGCAGGCCGACGTGATCCGACAGCTCCAGCGGCGCCGCGCCGGTGCCGCCGCCGCCGCCATCGACCACGATAAAGTCCAGCGTGATGCCGCTGTCCAGCATGGCCTTGCAGATGGCGAACACCTCGTGCGGCATGCCGACGCACAGCTTGATGCCCACCGGCTTGCCGCCCGACAGGTCGCGCATCTTCGCGGCGAACTCCAGCATCTCGCGCGGGGTCGAGAATGCCGAGTGGCCGGGAGGCGACAGGCAGTCCTGGTTCGCGGGGACCTGGCGGGTGTTGGCGATCTCCTCGGTCACCTTGGCGGCGGGCAGCAGGCCGCCATGGCCGGGCTTCGCGCCCTGGCTCAGCTTGATCTCGGTCATCTTGACCTGGTCGTGCTGCGCCTTGTCGGCAAAGGCGTCGGGATCGAAATTGCCGTCCTTGTCGCGCGCGCCGAAATAGCCCGACCCCAGTTCCCACACGACGTCGCCGCCATGCTTGAGGTGATAGGGCGACAGCCCGCCCTCGCCCGTGTCGTGATAGAAATCGCCGATCTTCGCGCCCATGTTCAGCGCCTCGATCGCGTGGCTGCCCAGCGCGCCAAAGCTCATCGCGCTGATGTTGAGGCGCGCGGCGTCATAGGGCTTGCTGCACTGGTCGGTGCCGACCGTCACCCGCGTGCGCTTGGGCGCCTTGGGGTTGGGATTGATGGAATGGCAGAGCGCCTCGTATTCCTCGG
Source organism: Croceicoccus sp. (assembly GCA_029936705.1). Classification (GTDB taxonomy): domain Bacteria; phylum Pseudomonadota; class Alphaproteobacteria; order Sphingomonadales; family Sphingomonadaceae; genus Croceicoccus. The sequence goes on from JAPYSD010000181.1 coordinate 4,363, forward strand.
AATAGACGTCGAGTTCGGTGCCGAAGGGATGCGCGTCCTCCTGCTTCTTGGCGCGGGCATAGACGAGCGAGCGGCTGACCCGGTCATAGGGGCGCCCTTCCAGCGGGCCCTCGACGATATAGCTGCGCAGGAAGGGGCGCAGATCCTCGAACAGCCAGCGAAACCGGGCGCTGAGCGGATAGTTGCGCCGCAGCGAATGGGTGGTCTGCACCATGTCCCACAGCGCGATCAGCAGCAGCGGGACGACCAGCACCAGGCCCCAGTAGAAGATCTTCGCGACCAGCGCGCCAAGGATGCCGAGCAGGACTGCCAGCGCGAGGGGTATCCAGAAACCGAGATTTCGTTCGAGGCCCTTGTCTGCAAACAATCCGCGTACCAGCATTCGAAGCGCCCCTTGTGTAGCTTTCGCCATGACCGGTAGTGGCCATGCCCGCCGTGTGTAAAGGCCGGGGGGCGAAGGGGTTCCAGCGCGGAAACGGCGGAATGACGAAGGGGCGGCCTGCGGCTTCAGTCGAAAAGGCTGCTACGAACCGCTTTGGTCTCGCTGCAGTTTCGGATGCTTTTCCGCGGCACGGCTTCTGGCTGCTCCAACATATGTTCCGCCCGCCGAGCGTATTGTTGCCGTCATGCAACACAAATCGCTTGTGAACCCTGATTCCCGTCCGAAGGGGTGGATGCCTGCCGCCGCGGCCGTTAGCTCCCCGCTTCCATCGCTGCGAAATCTCTTTCGCGCGTGACCCATTCGCTCGTGTCCGGGCCGTCCATCGGCATTTCCGGATACGCCGAGCTGCCTTGCGCGGCTTGCCAACAAACGGGGCTTACAATTGAATAGACTTCTCACCGGCATTTCGTCGGGCGCGTTTACGTTCGCGCTCTCCACGGCCGCATTCGCACAGGCCGCCGCGCCTGCCGACACCACCGCCACTGCCACCGCGCAGCAGGGCCAGGGCGGCCAGACCGCCACCACCCGCGCCCGGCGCCAGCCGCCTCAGGGCGGGGTGAACACCATCCTGGTGACCGCGCAGCGCCGCAGCGAGGATCTTCAGGACGTGCCGGTGGCCGTCAACGCGATCGGGCAGGAAGAGCTTGACCAGCTCAACATCAACACCTTCGACGATTACCTCGAACAGCTGCCTTCGGTCACCGCGGGCGGACAGGGTCCGGGGCAGAGCACGATCTATATTCGCGGGCTTGCTTCCACCACGCCGAACCTGACGACCGCGGGCGTCGCGGGCCTTGCGCCCAACGTGTCGCTCTATCTCGACGAGCAGCCGCTGGCGCAGCCGGGCCGCAACCTCGACGTCTATGCCGCCGATCTCGAGCGGATCGAGGTGCTGAAGGGCCCGCAGGGCACGCTGTTCGGCGCCAGCTCGCAGGCAGGCGTGGTGCGGCTCATCACCAACAAGCCCAGCCTGGGCGGTTTCGACGCCAGCTTCACCGCCGGCACCTCCTTCACCAAGGGCGGCGAGCAGAGCTACAAGGCCGAGGGCATGATCAACGTGCCGGTGACCGACAATCTGGCGGTGCGCGCGGTGGTCTATCTCGACGACCAGGGCGGCTATATCGACAATGTCGCGGGCACCCGCGACGTCAGCGACAGCGCGCGTTTCCGCGAGGCGGGGACCGTGCGCCGCAACGGCGTGCCGGTCGCGCCGCGCCGCGCGGGCATCCAGGCGGGCGCGGACCTGTCGGACGTCACCTTCCGCCAGGCCGACAACGCAGGGCTGGTCGAGGACAATTTCAACGACGCGCAATATTCGGGCTTCCGCGCATCGGCGCTGTATGAATTCTCGCCCGACTGGAAGCTGACCGTCTCGCACACGCGCCAGAGCCTCGAGACCGATGGCGTGTTCTTTGCCGACCCGGAACTGGACCTCGACAATCTCGAGATCCAGCGCTTCGAGGACGACCGGCTGGAGGACAATTTCTCCAACACCGCTTGGAGCGTCGAGGGACGGCTGGGCATGCTGGATGTGATCTACAACGGTGCCTATACCGACCGCGAGGTCGACCAGCGGATCGACTATACCGATTACCTGTTCGCCGGTCAGTACCTGCCCTATTACATCTGCGACGGTTCGGTCAGCTATCCGGGTGCGGGCAACGATCCCAGCGGCACCTGCCAGGAACCGAACCTGTTCGTGACGTCGGATACCGGCACCACGGTCTTCACGCAGGAACTGCGTTTCAGCACGCCCGACCAGAACCGGTTCCGGGTCAGCGGCGGCGGGTTCTATTCCGACCTGGTGCTGAAGGAGCGCAACGACTACAACTATCCCGGCAATATTGAGGCCGCGCCGTTCGGCGGCTTTGCGCCCAACTTCCCGTTCGCGGGCGCCTATAACAGCGATCCGGGCCCGCTGCCCGCGACCGCGATCTTCCGCAACGACGTAAAGCGTACCGACCGCCAGATCGGCGTGTTCGGCGAGGCCAGCTTCGACGTCGTCGCCGACCTGCTGACCGCCACGGTCGGCGCGCGCTATTACAACGTGAAGGTCGATTTCGAAGGCACCGCCAACAGCGCGTTCTGCAACGCGGGTGCGGCCCAGGACCAGGACGCGTTCGGCACCAACCTGTCGGACCTGTACGACGGCGACGGGCAGTACACCTTCATCGGGTCGTGCGATGCATCGCTGCGCCAGACGTTCAGCGAAGGCGCCAGCATCCAGGACATCATGGATGCCGGCCTGTCGATGGCGCAGGCGACGCAGGTGTTCAACGCGCTGGGCGCTCCCGATGCCGCGAAGTCGGAAGG
>JAPYSD010000715.1 GCA_029936705.1 Croceicoccus sp.
GACCAGTACCGCGCGCGACGATCCCGCCAGCATGTCGACATCGTTGCCGCTGTCCCCTGCCGCCACGATCCAGTCGCGGGGCAGGTCCAGTACGGCGGCGACATGCGCCAGCGCGCCATGCTTGCCGGCCCGCGCGGGCAGAATGTCGAGCAGGCGGTCATGGCTGAGGATCGCCTTCGCCTCGATACCCTGCGCCTTCAACCGGGCGCGGACGCGGGGCAGCACCGCGGGATCGTCGGCGAAGAAGCTGCACTTGAAGCGGCGCTGCTCAATGGCGGCCTGCGGGACCAGTCCGGGCATGTCCCCTAGCGCGGCGAGCACGGCGTCGGCGTCCCAGCCCTTTTGCAGGGCGGCGGCGTAATCCTCGTCCAGCGCGAAACCGCGCTGTGTGCGCCAGTATATCTCCGACCCGACCGAGGCGATGAGCACGCGCGGCACCGGCATGTCCCATTCGCGCAGCAGGCGGCGCGCCTCGACGAACGAGCGGCCGGTGGCGACCCCGAAACCGACATGCGCCTGCCTGCGCGCGAGGAAAGCCGACAGCCTGCGCGCGCCGGTGCGGCAGCCTGTCAGCGTGTTGTCGATATCGCTGATCAGCATGCGCTGAGGACGCGGCTGACATTGCTGCACCTCGCCCGCAGAGACAGCCGGGGCGATGTCCTGCGCGATGGACAGGAAGCCATTGGCGTAATCGGTCCAGTTCATGCCGCCGATATGCGTCAGCGCATTGGCGGAACAGCGCTGCCACAGCACCTCGTCGTCCAGCATGCGCAGCATCGCCTGCTGCATGTCGGAGGGGTCGAGCGGGTTGACCAGCAGCCCGTGCTCAAGCTCGGCCACGATGTCGCTGGGGCCGCCGTTGCAAGTGGCGATGACCGGCAGGCCGTGGGACGCAGCCTCGATCAGGGTCAGCCCATAGGGTTCGGTCAGCGCCGGGTTGAAGAACATGCCCCGGCTGCGCCGCGCCAGCGCGTACATGGCCGCGACATGGCGATTGTCGTGCCGCGAAGGCCAAGCGGCCATGCCGTGCAGGTCGTGCCGGTCGATCGCGTCGACCAGGTCGAGCAGCACCTCGCGCTGCTCGTCCTCGCCCTGCTTCATGCCAGAGCGCAGGCCGGGCAGTATCACCAGGTTGGCCCGCGCGGACAATTCGGGGCTCGACCCGAACGCCTCGACCAGGCGGACCAGGTTCTTCTTGCGCACGGGCCGCGCGATGGCGAGGATCATCGGGCGAGCGGGATCGCGCAGGAACGGCGCGATCAGCGCGCGCGCGCGCTGAAGATCGGCGCCGGGCACGGCGGCAGCTTCGACCCCCGGGCGCAGCCGGTGGAGGCGGTCTAAGCGGGCCGCGGGATCGGGGGGCAGCGGCCGCTCGCACTCGTCGCGCGACGAGGCGACGATGGCATCCGCCGCCGCGATGG
>JAPYSD010000182.1 GCA_029936705.1 Croceicoccus sp.
GGAATAACCCATCTCTGTCCGTCGATTTCCCGATGGAGATGTCCTGCAGAAGTAGCGGATCTGACTGGAATGCCTTTTCGGCCAGAGCGCGAAATGCATCGAGATCTGGCGGGTTGTCAGCTGCTCTCAAATTGAGGCGTATCGCAAACGGTGTGCCATCGAATTCGAGACCGTGTATCATCGAAACAGACTTGGCAAATTGGACGCGCGATCGCTCCCACCCCCATACACTTGGATCTACGTGTCCCTCCCAATAGATCGCCGCGGGCTCCTCACATCCCTCGTTGAAGGCAGCCAAAGCCTCTTCAAGGTCATAGAGCGTACGGACGCAAACCTGGTCGCTTGCGCTCTCGAAGGCTGCGATGTGACCGCTTTCGCGAAAGGCTCCAAGCAGGCTGGCCATAACTGGTATGGCGGCATGTTCGCCGTATCGCGTTTCAAGCTCAGATTCGATGTCGGGATGCTTGTCGTGCGCTGAGATGATCTTGAGTGGATTGGTCATGGAGGGTAGCTCTTCCGCGATCAGGGCTGATACGTCAGACCGACGACGAGAAACCCTGCGTAGAAGACCACGAGAGCAATGGCCAAGCCCATGAGGAACTTGAGGTCAGGGCCATCCTGCTTAATCCGCGCAGGTTCAAGCGTCGCTGGTTCTTCATTTTCGGTGGTCGTGGCCGGCATGGAAATCTCGGGTTCTTCGTTGGTTATCTGGCATTTTAGGATGCGTATGGGAGACGCGCCAAATTTACCTCGCTGCGCGGGTGAAGCGGGTCTCTTCGCCGTCCTGGTTATAGAAGGTGACATCGCCGTCGGCTTCGAAGGCCGCTCTGGCATCAACCAGCGACATGGGGGCTCTTCGCCATCGGCGTCGGCGTCGGCGAAGGTTCGGGGGTTCGGCCGCGCGCGGATCAGCGCGGCCGATTGATCACAGGCCCGGCTGCATCTGTGAGGCTATCATGGCCTGTGCGGCGAGGCTTTGTTCAGGTGTTACCTTGGCCTCGATCGACTTCTCCTTTTCGAATTCGGTTTCGACGAAGCCGGAGGTCGCCTCGATCCTGAGCTTCTGAAGGGGCGCCGTGTAACTCGCTGTCGCAAGGTGGAAGGCGAGGATGTCCTGTGCGGGCTCGCTGGCTTCGTCATATCGGCCGACTGCGACGATTTCGTCGTCGCCCTGGCGGACGAGGCCATGTTCCTCGACGAAGCTTGGACCGTTCTTGATGACACGCATGGCTGCTTCTTCCTGCAGCTGAACGTCCGTGATCATCCGTTTGACGCTCTGCGTGACGGTGCCTGCCTCCCCACGCGCATTATCGTCGAGGTATCGCGCAGCCGCGCGCTCTTCATAGGCAGATACGTCATAGCGGCCGGAATCGTCGGGTTCGTGTCCACGCATCTGCGTAAACAGGCGCAATGCTTCCCCTTCGCGCTGGCTGAGCGAACCGTGATCCCCGCGGAAAAATGCGTTCGCGTTGGCTTTGGCATCGATATCGATCTGGCCGAAGTGGGTTTCCCATGCCTTCTTACGCTCGAGCGCTTTCTCGCTCATCAGGTCGTTGTGCTCGGAAGTGATCATGTTGCCGAGCTGTTCGATCATGGCAGATCGAAGCTCCTTGCCTTGCAGAGGGGCCGTCAGGTTCTCATGGAACTCTTTCTGCATGTCGTCGCTCAAGGCGGGGTAATTGCCCACCTGAACGTGACCGAGGGCTGCGGTCATCTTCGGATCGTTCTTCGCATTCAGATAGACTGCATCTTCGAGCGGCGTGAGGCTGGCGCGCAGATCGCTGAGCTGGAGTGCCGACGTAACGCGGGCGGCGGTCATGCGAAGACGGGCGTCATTGAGGATGAACTCAAGGCCTTCCTGCGGCTTGGCGAGGTCTTCGTTGCCGCCGCGTTTCTCCGCGAGGTAATGCGCGGTAGCGCCCTGGAGGAATCGCCATTCGCGCGTGCCTTGCTGGAGATAGCGTTCGGCGGTTGTTGCGTGGCTCTGGTAGAGCGCATGAGGCGCGCCCTTCTCAAGGGAGAGTGCGGCAGCGGCGATGAGAGATGCTTCACGCATGTCGACGCTTCCCGCTTTCCGTGCATCTCCTGCCGCAGCTATGATGTCGGCTGCTTCGCCGTAGTGCTCGTCGTCGACATTCCGAAACATTGCCCAAACTCCCTGAGACTGCAAAAAACCAGCTGCATTTTATCATGGAGCGGTTAGGAGCAGCAAAGGTTTTTAGGATGGGCTTGATAGCCCCAGCATTAAAGGATGGGCTGCAATTCGTCGAAGGATACAGGCGGCGACCCGTCGAGCTGTAAATTCGGGACTGCCCTTCCAGATTTCCGATCAGGCTGGCATGCCGGGGAGGCGATCATCTCCGGTGGCTTCTTCTTCATCGGAGTCGATTACGCATCGGTTCACGAGATCCCGATTGATGATCAGCGCATGGACGTGGCTCGGATGGACGACGATGCGGTTTACGAGCGTGGATAGGTGGAACAGGTCGTCGTACCAGTTCCCTTCGCCCAATACGCGAAACATGTCTTCAAGCGGCTGAACGTCGTCGACACCCTCTTGGGTCATCTGGTCGGACACGAGATTGTCCAGGACGAGCACTTCGCCATTCGAAAGGTAGAACGCATTATCGGTTTGGAGGAGACGTGATCCTTCTGGCTCCAATTCTATCGTGCGCCTGCTCGAAGTGACCATCATGATCTCGGAAGCCCGCAGGGCAATGAAGGCATCAACGTCGTCGATGACCGTGAACACGGGGCGCGTCTCTGGGCTGGGTGTCACGATGCTATTGAGGCGATCGAGCTCGCTTTCGCTGATCCTAGCCGTGATCTTCGACCTGCTTGAAAGAAAGATACGAACGTCATGGACATGCGTTTCCTCTATGATTGATCTCACGTAGCAGTCCTTCGGTTGGCTGGTGCTGCGCCTGTTTCGGTAGATGGCGCTTTCAGGCGGCCGGTTATGCTGCCAGCGCGAGTTCCTGTGTAACGCGGTGAATGCTCATGCGCTCCTCCCGGTTCAGGGAACTGGCAGGAAGAAAGTAGGAGCCTCTCGCATTTTGACCCCAGAGCCTCTTGTACTCGGTGAAAAGGAGGCCGCGCCACTCATCGCGTATGGCGAATATGGGCTGGCTGGCCTGATGATAGGCCTCATCCCATTCCGGTGAATAGGGTTCGAGCTTGCCGCATGCTTTCAGGCGATCGAGCACCGCGGCGTCCAGCCGCTGGCGTAGATCCTTCAGCTTCGAGCGCCCGACGGATTCGGAGCAGGTATCGGTGACGAGCATGATTTAGCCTCGCTAGGTTTCGAGATGAACGAGCGCGCGGCCGGAGAGTGCCAACCGCGCGCGCGAGGTCAGAGTTTGCTGTCGAACTGCTCGACGGTTTCGCCGGCTGAGACGAGCGTGATGAGGGTCTCCATCAGGGAATCGTCCCGGTCGTACTCGCCGACCAGCTTGCGGAAGATCGCGAGACCTTCGTCCTTGCTGCTGGTGGGCAAGGTCGCAGGACCCTCGCATAGCTCAATGCCATTCTCGAGGGAGGGAAAGCACGACCGGAAGCGTTGATCGCCACCTCCATTGATGGCCTCGATGACGACTGCAGTGGCGCCGGTGGCCTTGGTAGCGACCTTGGCGAACTCGAGTGCGGTGAGAACCTGCATCATGATCTTCCTCGTCTGTTTTTCCGCTCCCCCGAAGGGGCTCGATCTCCTTTGCTCAAGCCAGTGATCACTTTCGCATTGCGATAGACAGGCGTAGCCGCGCTTACAGGCCCGAGAACAGCGCGCTTTTTGTAGAGGCTGGTTTGCAGGGCGGACTGCCAATTGCCGTAAAGAGCATCGTCGCCGATCCCGAAGGGCAGCGCTGGGGGATCTGGCTGTTCTGGCTCAGGCGAGAGTTCTGCCGTCGGAGCCAATTCGAGCCAGGCCTTGACGGATCGCGCACGATTTCTGTGATCGGCGGCTCTTCTCGGGTTTGTAGGATAGACTGGCTCTGGAGGACAAATTCTGGGTTGGGCTGCGGTCAGGCTTTAGCTGGGGTTGCAGGAGCTTCCGCCTCAATCGCGGCAATGACCTGCCGAAGCGTTGTCGCGGGCCGCGCAACCTCGATGCTCCGGATGTGGCCCGATCGCTTTTGGCTGCGGATCAAGTGGACCTTGCGAATTTTGACTGTCTCGGCGCCGGTAAACGAGATAAAATTTCCAAGCGGCTGGCCCGGCAATGTGTTCACGATCGCTGCAGGGACAGCGTAGCCATTATCAAATCTGACCGACGAGCCTAGCCATCGGATCTTGGCTGCCTCGTCGAGAACAAAGAATGCACGTATTCCTCGCTTTGAGATCGAAATTTCGAACTTGATATCTGCAGCGGTAATTTCGGTCTCTGTGGTATTCAGCTGCTGAAGGACATCATCCTTCTCATTTCTCTTATTGATAAGGTCTTTGAGCGTTGCGAGCAGCAGGCGCTTGCCCATGTATTTGAGCATAAAGCGTGCGACATGCTCATGGATGGGCAGGTCCTCGACTGCGATCTGACTGAAGCGGTAGCCCTCCTCATGCCTTTGACATACGGATCGGATGCGCTTCTCGAGCCTTGGCTCCTGGCGGGAACGCTCGAGAAGGTTTGTCCGGTTCTTCGGACCGTTTGAAGGGTCGGCAAAGCGCTCGCTGGCAAGCGTGACGATGACCTTCGTTCCATCCTTGTTGAACGTCTGGATCTTGATATCCAACTGACTTTCGGATCGCATGGAACACAAGACTTCGGGCGGAGGGCTTTGCCCAAAATCGATCGTTTTGAGAACTTTCTGCGCAAATAGATAATAGTGCCTCTCGCGATCAGCATCCATCATGAATTGGTCGTGCCGATTGAGGATCACCTCATCAGGCAGCAGTTCCCATGCCTCGAGCGGAGTGCCGGCCTTTATACCGGTAACAGCCTGGCCGTTGGTATTCGCGAATGAGATCGTCAGATGGTTCTGGTCAGCGTCATTTCGCTTGCTGATACTGACATCCATCAACTCTTGAGGCCTGCCTTCGAAGAAGGCCTCGGCCTTTTGGCGCATCACTGCAATGTCCGGCTCGTCTCCGGGCTTTCTAAGCCTGAGACGGACTTCGCATGGTCCAGCCGAGGTTTGAACATTCGGGAAGGTGGCGGAATTTTGATCAAAGCTGGAGAGAAATTCGCCCCAGTTGATGAACAGGTTGTAAGTCGCGCCGTTCAAGAGCCCGTTGATCGCATGTCCAAGCTCCGACAACGTGTACAGCTCCAAGCAGGAGAATGCTCTGTCAGCATCATTGGAGAGTCCAAGATCCTCGAGCGCTCCAATCACGGAGGCTGCAGCGGGAATAGCCTTGCTGACATAGCGAATGTCGAGCGTCTCTTCGAAGCGCTTGCGAATGCGAGCTTCAATGACCGGGTGCTTGGTGTCTGCGATGATGAGCATGGGCGATTTATAGGACGCTAGCATGCGGACCGCCAAAATCGACGCTCGTCATTCGCTGATCAACGAGGATCAAGGATTCTGCGAGAAGGATCGCCGCGGCGCATCGGAATGCGCGCGCGGCGGTGCGGCAATAAGCCGCTTGTTTAAGCAGCCTTTCTCGCGGACTGCGCGACGAGCTCGGCGCATTCGAGATCTTTGATCCGAGTAAGGCCGATGGCTCGCACACCGCCATTGGGCTGAACGATAGGAAGGCCGGTGGCTGAGTTACGCTCGGCCCAGATATTGGTGGGATGGAGCGGGGTCAGCGGGCGTTTGTTGAAGCTGTCCGAGTTGTGATCGGCATAGCGTACGCCGGTGCGTCCGGGAGTAACTGTCATTCGCCCCCTGGTCGGCTCGGCCATGGCATCAGCCAGCTTGTTGTTGATGCCGCTGAAGCCGGTGGTGATCACGCCGCGCGCAAGAGTGCGGCACATGGACCCGGACTGGCTGAAGCCATCGATCGCAACGAGAACATGGCGGACGGGATCGACGGCCTGTACGCGCAGTGCAGTCAGCTGGTCGAAGTCGAGGAAGCGGTCCTTGCGGGGATGGATGGGCGAGGTGATCATCACCTCGACCTTGGTGCCAGCCGCAGGTTGCTTGGCGCCGCGTTCGAAGAAGCAGATCTGCTCACGATCACCGATCTTGATGAAGGCGACGACCTCGTTCGGACGCTTCTTGTGGCGCTCAACGCGGGCGATCAGCGGAGCATATTCGGTGCCGTATGTCATTGAATTTTTCCTTCGTCGCTTGGATCTAATAAGCGGCCAAGGGTCGGGAGATGTTCCTGAAAAGATGGCAGATTTATATCGCGCAGGTCAGAGAGTTCATGGCTAAGGGTAGGCAGAGTGCCACCGTGGTGGAATGGTATCTGCCGCGAACGACGGAGCCGTCAGCGTAAGCGCGATACCGACAGCTAGCGTCGAGATCGCGCTTCGGTAGCGGTTTAGTGTCGGTCGTCGGTTGCGGCTCATTTGCGCTTTCTCCTCGTCGCCGGGATCGCTTTGTCGCTCTTCCAGGCACCATACATATTCGCGTGGCACAGAAGGCCAATGAGGACCAACAGGGCATAGACGGCGACCGGCGCGGGCTGGGTCTGCTTCATGTCCTCGAGGATGATGCCGAGAGGAAAGAGGCCGGCTGCAAACCAGGCAAAATATTTCAGCGCGCGAGCATGCTCGTCATACATGGGTGCGTTTCTCGTGATTGGTGCTGGGGTTTCGAGTTCTGGTAGCCTGCACTCATGAACAAACGGCAAAAACAGGATCAAGAAAGTGGCGGCGGATGCCGTCAGTAGTGTTCTTTCGACCTGAGTTTACGGATGCAACTTCTAGTGCCTATCCCTCGCCCTCGCGCATCAATCTGTGCTCGAGGGCGGCTTTGGCTCATTCTCGGGATCTAGCGAACGGCCCACATTAGTTCCTCGTCATCTGCGAGTTTCTCGTCATCGTCCCACGTCGCGATGGCGACGCTGTAACGAGCGTCGTAGCCTTCAGCCTTCTTGACGAAATGCTGGTCCAGGCGGCGTTCGACTTCGGTGTCAGAGAGGTGGCCTAGTTCAAGTTTCGCCAAGGCGAGCAAAGCGGCGCTGCGGCTAACCCGCAGAG
>JAPYSD010000183.1 GCA_029936705.1 Croceicoccus sp.
TGCCGGCACCCACGACATGCGGGGGCATGCGGCCACCACCGCCGCCGCCGACACCGCCGCGGAAGCCACCGCCTCCACCGCTGCCGCCACGCGGGCCGCCACCGAAGCCGCCACGATCGTTGCCGCCGAAGCCGCCACCACCGCCACCGCCGCGGTCGTTTCCGAACCCGCCGCGATCACGGTCGAAACCGCCACCACGAAAACCACCACCTGAATCTGACGGCGCCTGATCGTATCCGAAACCACCGCGCGAAAACGGATCGAACCCTTCTTCACCGAAACTATCGCGCTTGTCACGACCGCGACCGCGCCGACCTTTATCATAACCCATAAACCGAAGCGTACCTTGCGTCTCGCCCTTCCCTCTATCGACCCGGCGTGCGGACGGACAAGCGCCGGGCGATCAGACCGATATTTGCGGATATCGGTTCCCACTGCCTAACGTTCATAAAGCATTTATCCGGTAATGGCGAACGAATTGCGCAGGAAACGCGAATTCCCTGCGCAGTGTCCGGGCTGGACTCTTGCACGGGTCTCGGTCTGCGGGCAGAGAAGCGCCATGGATATTGTTGCATTGCTTTCCGATCCCGCGGCCTGGGTGGCTCTCATCACGCTGGTCGTGCTCGAGATCGTCCTTGGCATTGACAATCTCGTCTTCATCGCCATCCTGTCCAACAAGCTGCCCAAGGAACAGCAGAGCAAGGCCCGCCGCATCGGCCTGGCCCTGGCGCTAATCATGCGAATCTGCCTGCTGATGCTGATCGGCTGGATCGTGACCTTGCAGACGCCGCTGTTCGACCTCGGCATTACCGGCGAGGTGGGCGAGCATGGCACTCCGACATTCGAGACTGCGTTCTCCGGACGCGACCTGATCCTGCTGGTGGGCGGCCTGTTCCTGCTGTGGAAGGCGACCAAGGAAATCCATCACAACATGGACCCCGACGACCATTCGGGCGAGATGCTCGACAAGAACAAGGGCGTTGCGCAGATCACCTTCGGCGCGGCGATTGCGCAGATCATCGCGCTCGACCTCGTGTTCTCGATCGATTCGATCCTGACCGCGGTCGGGATGACCGACCATGTCCCGATCATGGTCACCGCCGTCGTGATCACGGTCGGCATCATGCTGATCGCCGCCGATCCGCTTGCCCGCTTCATCGAGAAGAACCCGACGCTGGTCATGCTGGCGCTCGCCTTCCTGGTGATGATCGGGCTGGTGCTGATTGCCGACGGCTTCGGCTTCCATGTACCCAAGGGCTATGTCTACGCCGCCATGGGCTTCTCGGTCGGGGTGGAATTGCTCAACATGATTAAGCGCAACCGGCGCAAAGCCATCGCGGAGGCAGCGGCATGACCGATTTTCGCACCATCAACGACGATTTCCTGGCCAGCCCGCAGATCACGCTCGACGACGTGGCGAAGGCGAAATCGCTGGGCGTGACGCTGATCATCAACAACCGGCCCGACGATGAAGAGCCCGGCCAGATCGACGGCGCCGAGATTGCCGCCGCCGCCGATGCGGCTGGCATCGCCTATCGCGCGATCCCGGTCACGCATGCGGGGTTCGGCCAGGGGCAGGTCGATGCGATGGCCGATGCACTAGCGGCCAGCGAAGGGCCCGTTCTCGCCTATTGCCGCTCGGGAACCCGGTCCACGTTGCTGTGGGCGCTCGCCCGCGCGCAGCAGGGGGCCAATCCCTCGGTCATCGCCTCGCAGGCGGCCGGGGGCGGCTATGACGTCTCGCCCATCCGGCAGATGATCGAGATGCTCAGCGCCGGTCGCTGAGCGGCTGATACTTACAGGGCGCTGTCGCCCGTCTCCCCGGTACGCACGCGCAGGGCCGACGCCAGGTCCAGCACGAAGATCTTGCCGTCGCCGATGGTTTCCGAATTGGCCGCGTTCTGGATGACTTCGATGATCTGCGGCGCCAGCGCGTCGCTGGTCGCGATCTCCAGCTTCACCTTGGGCACCATGTTCAGCGAATATTCGGCGCCGCGATAGATTTCGGTCTGGCCCTTCTGGCGGCCGAAACCCTTCACTTCCGACACGGTCATCCCGGCCACGCCCAGCGCGCTCAGCCCCTCGCGGACCTCGTCCAGCTTGTGGGGCTTGATGATGGCAATCACATATTTCATCGCAGCGCGGCTCCTCTCGCATCCCTTGCGCACCTGATGGCGGGTAGCCGCACCGAACTCAAGAAAAAGAGGCCGGAAGCGCTTGGCTTCCGGCCCCAGTTCACCGTTCGCAGGAGGAACGCTGTTTGGCGGGATGGGAGAGGAGAGAAGGATTTCACCCCGCCAATCTGGTCAATTCAAAGTCAGTTATAGGCACGCTCGCCATGCTCACCGATGTCGAGACCTTCCATCTCGACTTCGGGCGAGACACGCAGACCGGTGATCATCTTGGTGACGAAACCGGCGATCAGCGTACCCACGGCAGCCCAGCCGATGGCGACGAGGACCGCGATGATCTGCGTCACGACCTGGCTGCCCATGACGAAGTCGTCGCCGCCGGGTCCGCCAAGACTCGGCGCATAGACGATGCCGGTGCCGATGGCGCCGACGATGCCGCCCACGCCGTGGATGCCGAAGGCGTCGAGCGAGTCGTCATAGCCAAATGCAGGCTTCACCTTGGCAACCATGATGAAGCAGACGATCGAGGCGATCGCGCCCAGCACGATGGCGCCGAACGGGCCCGAGTTACCGGCAGCAGGCGTCACGGCGACAAGACCTGCGATGATGCCCGAGCAGTAGCCGAGAGCCGAACCCTTGTGGCCGCTGAACTTCTCGCACAGCATCCAGAACAGCGCGGCCGAGGCGGTGGCGACGAAGGTGTTGATCATCGCCAGGCCGGCAGTGCCGTCGGCTTCCAGCTCCGAACCGGCGTTGAAGCCGAACCAGCCCACCCACAGCAGGCCGGTGCCGACCATGGTCAGCGTCAGCGAGTGCGGCGGCATCGGTTCAGCCGGGTAACCCCTGCGCTTGCCGAGCAGGAACGAGAGCACGAGCGCCGAGACACCGGCGTTGATGTGCACCACGGTACCGCCGGCAAAGTCCAGCGCGCCCATTTCGAACAGCAGACCGCCGCCCGCCCACACCATGTGCGCGATCGGGAAATAGACGATGGTCAGCCAGATCGCCACGAACAGCATGGTGGCCGAGAACTTCATCCGCTCTGCCGTGGCGCCCAGGATCAGGGCCGCGGTGATGGCAGCGAAGGTCATCTGGAAGCAGATGAAGACATATTCCGAGATCACTTCGTCGGAGAAGGTCGCGGCGGTGCTGTCGGTCGTGGTGGCCGACAGGAACAGATTGCCCCAGCTGAAGAACGCGTTGCCTTCGGGCCCGAAAGCGGTGGAATAGCCCCACATCACCCAGATCAGCATAGCGAGAGCGGCTGCGGCGCCGATCTGCGTCATGGTCGAGAGCATGTTCTTGGACCGCGTCAGGCCGCCATAGAACAGCGCCAGGCCGGGCAGGATCATCATCAGGACCAGGATGGTGGCCGTCATCATCCAGGCGTTGTTGCCCGGGTTCGGCACGGCGACGGTCTCGATCGTCTCGGTCGCAGCCTCGATCGGAACGCCCGCTTCCTGGGCATAGGCGGTGGCAGCGGCGAATAGCGACGCGCCCAGCGTCGCCGTGCCGCAAGCGATTTTGCGGATCATGTCTGTTTTCCCCCTCACAGCGCGGTGTCGCCGCTTTCGCCAGTGCGGATGCGCACGGCGGAAGCCAGGTCGAGCACGAAGATCTTGCCGTCACCGATCGCCTCGGTGCTGGCGGTTTGCTGGATCGTCTCGATGATCTGCGGAGCCAGCGCGTCGGTGGCCGCGATCTCGAGCTTCACCTTGGGAAGCATGTTGGTCGAATATTCCGCGCCGCGGTAAATCTCGGTCTGGCCCTTCTGCCGGCCAAAACCCTTTACTTCGGTAACCGTCATCCCGGCGACGCCCAGCGAGCCCAATGCCTCGCGTACCTCGTCCAGTTTGAACGGCTTGATGATGGCGATGATGAATTTCATCCCTGCCCCCTCGTTAGCCTACCGACCCCTCTGCCGGTCGCCGTTAACGATGCAAGGCCCATGCCAATTCACATTTGCACAATCATTTCCGCCTCGGCGGCGATTTTGCAGTAATAAAATGTTGGGAATTGCGCCCAAGAGGTAAGCAATCGACAAAAACGTGCTTAAAATTTAAGCAAACGTTCGGCCTGTCTGCCCGAAAACGGGACGCCCTTAGCCCAGCGTCAAGCGCGCCCAGACCGGCAGGTGATCCGAGGCCCGCGCCGCCAGCAGGCTGTGATGCGGCCCCGCCGCCTCCACCGTCCAATCATTGCTGACGATCAGGCGGTCGAGCCGCGCAATGGGGCGCCGGGTCGGAAAGCTACGCCCGCAGTCGAGCACGGTCCAGCCGTCGTCGAAGCAGCGGAAGACCCCGCCGCGCGATGCCCATTCGTTGGTGTCGCCCGCCAGGACGGTCGGGACCGGCTTGCCCAGCTCTCCCAGGTGCGCCAGCACGCTGCGCGCCTGTTCGCGCCGCATCAGCCCCGACAGGTCGAGGTGCATGCCGATCACGCGCGCCCGCTTGCCATCCTTGCGCAGGTCGATGCGCACCGCGCCGCGCGGCTCCAGCGCGGGCAGCGTGAGCGCGGCGGTATCGACGATCTCGATCGATTTCTTCACCAGGAAACCATTGCCGTGCCAGCCCAGGCTGCCGGGCCGCGTATCGATGGCGACCGGGCGATAGCGCGAATCCTCGATCCGGGCGCGGGGCAGGACGCTTTGCCGCTGGCCGAAGCGCCGGTCGCATTCCTGCAGGGCGACGACGTCGGCATCGATCTCGGCAAGCACCGACAGGATCCGGTCCGGATCGCGCTTGCGATCCAGGCCCACGCCCTTGTGTATGTTGTAGCTTGCGATCTTCAGCTGCACATCGAACCTATCGTCCAGCCAGCCAATTGGTTCCGCGCCCCGTCACGCATCGCCAAGATAGCGATCGGTCGTGCGCACCGGCAGCCCGTCGATGCTGTGGTCCATCGCCTGCTGCTTGGCGACCCAGCGCTCGGGGTCGGTCTTCTCGTGATGCTTGATCAGCGTCGGCCTCTCACGCTCCAGCGTCATCAGCGGCACGCCATAGCCGCAGCTGGTCTGCACCGTGTCGACATCCATCACGAAGACCTGCCGCGTTCCGGGCAGCAGGGTGAAATGCGCCGCCAGCCCGTCCCATTCGGCATCGGCAGGCAGCACCGCCCGCCCGCGGCCATACAATCGCAGGATCAGCGCCGGCTGCTCGAAATTGCAGAACATCACGGTAATGCGGCCGTCCGCGGCCAGGTGTGCGTGCGTCTCGTTCCCCGATCCCGCCAGGTCGAGCCAGGCGACCTGCGTGTCCGACAGGATGCGGAACACGTCATAGCCCTTGGGGCTGAGGTTGATCCGCCCCTCCGCCGCGGCGGTGGCGACGAAGAATACCGGCTGGCGCGCGATCATCGCGCGGTGGTCTTCCCCGATGCTCTCGAAAAACTGGGCCATTGACCGCGAGCATAGGCACGAAGCCCGCCCGCTGTCACCTCTCCTTGGTGGCCCCGAACGAGAGCTTGGGATTCTTATCCTGGTGGTAGCTTACGTCCCACGGCGATTTCGCCAGGAAGACGAGGTCGCCGTCGCGGTCCTTCGCGAGGTTCGGACGATTGAAGCCCTCGAACTCGGCCATGGCTGCCGCGTCGCCCTTGATCCAGCGCGCGGTGGCGAAGGGGGCGGCCTCCAGCGATGCCTCCACCTTGTACTCCGCTGACAGGCGCGAGATCAGCACTTCCAGCTGCAGCTGGCCGACCACGCCGATGATCCACTGCGCGCCGATTTCGGGATAGAACACCTGGATCACGCCTTCTTCCGACAGATCGTCCAGCGCCTTGCGCAGCTGCTTGGTCTTGGTCGGGTCCTTCAGCACCACGCGGCGCAGGATCTCGGGCGCGAAATTGGGCAGACCGGTAAAGCGGATATCGTTCTTTTCCGACAGCGAATCGCCCACGCGCAGCGTGCCGTGGTTCGGAATGCCGATGATATCGCCCGGCTCCGCCGTATCGGCGATCTCGCGGTCCTGCGCAAAGAACAGGATCGGCGAATGCACCGCGATCGGCTTGCCAAGGCCGCTCGGCGTCAGCTTCATTCCGCGCTTGAACGTGCCCGATACCAGCCGCATGAACGCGATGCGGTCGCGGTGCTGCGGGTCCATGTTGGCCTGCACCTTGAAGATGAAGCCCGAAACCTCGTCGCTGGCGGGCGAAATCTCGCCCTGTTCGGTCGGCTGCGGGCGCGGCGGCGGCGCGTATTGCGCGATCGCCTCGATCATCTGCACCACGCCGAAATTCTTGAGCGCCGAGCCGAAGAACACCGGCGTCAGGTCGCCGCCGCGATAGGCCTCGACATCGAAATCGGGATAGGCCTCGCGCGCCAGTTCGGCCTGCTCGGCGAAGTCGTCGGGGATCGACGGGTTCTCGTCGATCTTGCCAAGGAATTCCTTCGATCCGCCCTCAGGGCGTGCGACATGGCCGGTGGCGTAATCTAGAATGCCCTCGAACTGCCCGCCCATGCCGATGGGCCAGCTCATCGGGCTGACGTCCAGCGCCAGCATGTCGGCCACCTCGTCCAGCAGCTCGAACGGGTCGCGCCCTTCGCGGTCGACCTTGTTGACGAAGGTGATGATCGGCACGCTGCGCAGGCGGCAGACCTCGAACAGCTTGCGGGTCTGCGGCTCGATGCCCTTGGCGGCGTCGATCACCATGATCGCGGAATCCACCGCCGTCAGCGTGCGATAGGTATCTTCCGAGAAATCCTCGTGCCCCGGCGTGTCGAGCAGGTTGAAAGTGATGCCGTCACGCTCGAACGTCATGACCGACGAGGTGACGGAAATGCCGCGCTGCTGCTCGATCTTCATCCAGTCCGAACGGGCGCGCCGCGCCTGGCCGCGCGCCTTCACCTCGCCCGCAAGATGGATCGCGCCGCCGGTCAGCAGAAGCTTCTCGGTCAGCGTGGTCTTGCCCGCGTCGGGGTGGGAAATGATGGCGAAGG
>JAPYSD010000184.1 GCA_029936705.1 Croceicoccus sp.
GGCTTCAGCGATGCGCTGATTTTGCCCGCATGGCGCAATGTCGCGGCGCTTGAGAGTATCGCCGGGGTGATGATGCTGGGGTGGTCCACCGCCTATTTCGTGCGGATCCTGGGCCATATCGACGTGCGGCCGAAAACGCCCCGCAAATAGCCTGTCCCCGGCAGGACAGGGCGGCCCCGCGGGACCGCCCTGCTTCGGCAATGCCGATCAGCCCAGGTGCTTGGAAACCTGCGCCGTCATCTTGAACATCGAGATCTTCTCGGTGCCGATGACCTTGCCCAGCTTGGCGTCGGGCTCGATCATGCGCTTGTCGTCGGCGGCCTGCAGGTCGTGCTTCTTGATGTATTCCCACACCTTGGCGGTCACTTCGCCGCGCGGCATCGGGCCCTTGCCGACGATCTCTTCCAGATCGGCCGAAACGGGCACGGGCTTGTTGATCGCGTTATTCTTGGCAGCCATTACTTACTTCCTTTCCATAGGAGAGTTGCGGCCCCCTTGCCGGGCGGCCGGATCTTGCTTGGTCGAACAATCGGGCATCAATCCTCGTCGTCGAGTTCGATGTCGTCCCAATCCTTGATTTCGCCGCCGCGTTCATAGGTCGCGGTCAGGATGGCGAGCGACACGACATGGCCTTCCATCGCCTTCATCAGCGCGCCGCGGCCTGCGCCGGGGGCGAGGTCGATGGGCGTGTCCACGGCGAACAGCTGGAACACATAGTCATGCACGCCGTGACCCGTGGGCGGGTCGGGCAGCAGCCATTCGGAATTCTGATAGGAGTTCTTGCCGACCTTCGGCGGAGCCTCGCCCTCCATCAGCTTGCCGCGCTGCGGGGCAAGGCCCCAGACCAGCCAGTGGCAGAACGGTTCCGGCGACGGGGCATCGGGATCCTCGACGATGAGGACGAGCTCCTGCGCTTCGGCCGGAACATGGTTCCATTCAAGCGGCGGGGCGACGGCGTCTTCCTCGTCGGCGGTGAAGCAGGGGTCCAGCTCCTCGCCGTTTTCGAACGCGGCAGAGGTCAGCACCATGCCGCCTGCACCCACCACGCCGTTGCCGCCCAGTTTCACGGCGGCCAGCTTGCTATGCCCGGCGCGGACATTGTGCAGGGCGGAGCCTAGCCATTCGGGGACGTGTTCAAGCATCATATTCCTTTCGCGCGCGGTTCTTTGCCATGGTTCATACAGGCAACGAGCCCCGGGCGGCGGTCGTTCCAGACCCTAGGCCAAGCACGAAGCGGCGCCCCCGGAAAGGGGGCCGCGACCCGTAATCCCCAGCCGACGCGGGATTCGAGTGCATTTTGGGGTTGCAGGGGCCGCAATCGCGCCGAAACGGATACTTATAAGGCGCGGAACGGCGTGCTGGCTTACGGCGAAGCGGTGCAATCGGGGCGCGAAAAATGGCCGCAGCGCCGCGCGACCGCGTCCACCGATTGAGTCGCGTGCGCCGAACGACAATCAGGCGCCCCGGCTTGCCTGATCGAAGCGCATGGTCAGATACGCAGCCATCATCGGCGCAATCGATCACACAGGGCAGGTTTCCGCATTGGCTATTGCGATCAGTTCGCAATAGATCGCAGTGCACTCCAGTACGGAGCGTCATCAGCACAAGGATCACCCAATGTCCCGCGACCTTGCCAAGACCGTCAGCTTTCTCTGCCTGCACCTTGTGGTGGGCTTCGCGGTTGCCTTCGCCTTTACCGGCAGCTTCGCGCTGGCCAGCGGGATCGCGCTGGTCGAGCCGTGCGTGAACGCGGTCGTCTTCTTCTTTCACGAACGCGCATGGCGGGGCGACATCGGCATGCTGGACTTGCTGACGCACCGCCACGGCGCAGCGGCCTAGCCGTTTTAGCGGCTCAAGCGGCGGCGATTGGCCGAGACCTTGGTCTGATAGCGCTGCAGCGCGCCGCGCATCGCGGCCTCGGGCGTGTTGCCGGCCTGGCCGGACGCGGCGCTCATGCCCAGCAAGGTCGCGGTCTCCCACTTTTCGGACACCATGCGAACCGCTTCGCGCTGGGCGATCGCCCCGCCCTGCATCATGCGGAGCGATCGCAGCGCGATCACTTGCGAGGATTCGTACCACAGCCGCCACCAGTCGAACGCCAGGCTCGACATGTTGAACGGATCCAGGAATTCGGCCGGTTTGGGGGCGGGCTTGCGCGCGGGCTGGGACATGGCGTTCGGCTCCTTGCACGATGTGCAATTGCTTCATGCCTGCCGGGGCGGCGCGCATGGTCTGGCGGTTATCCCGCAGTGCAGCATCGGCCGCAAGCCGGAACATTGCCCCGCGCCATGCGCTTTTGAGACATTGCAATTTCAGCCCGGAAGGAATCCCGACATGACCGTCAACAGTGCAACCGCCCGCTACGAAGGCCTCGGCAAGGATGGCAAGGGCCATGTCGCCACCAAGTCCGGCGCGCTCGATGCGCATTACGGCTTCAACAGCCGCTTCGAATCGGGCCCCGGCACCAATCCCGAGGAAATGATCGCCGCCGCCCATGCGAGCTGCTTCACCATGGCGACCAGCTTCGCGCTGGCCAAGGCCGGGCATACCGATGGCACGCTCGACACCAGCTGCGACGTGACGCTGGAAAAGGACGGCGACGGTTTCACCGTGACGAAAAGCGCGCTGAAGATGAAGGCCAGCGTGCCCGGCATGGACAAGTCCGAGTTCGAGAAGCTGGCTGCCGAGTCCAAGGCGAACTGCCCGATCTCGAAGCTGCTGAGCTGCGAGATCACGCTGGAGACCGAGTTCGGCGGCTGACGCCGCGCTGCGCCGGTTGACCCATGACAGGTTGACACAGGCGACACATCCTACACCCGCTGTCACCCTGCCGTCCGCCGCGGAAATCCGCGGGTTCGCGGCGTCAGGGTGACACCGTGGGGGTGCGGGAAAAATCGCGTCATGGCAGGCGTTGCTCATGACGCGGTGATCACAGCGGCAAGGCGTGTAGGACAGTTTTTTTGTGGGTTCACGGCGCGGGTGCGAATGAAGGATCGCTAATGACATCGCAGCTGGTCATCACCGGATTCGAACCCTTCCCCGGCGTGGCCGAAAACCCGACAGAGGTGCTGGTGCGCTCGCTGCAGGCATGCGGCGATCCGGTGCTGCAGGGTGCCGAGGCCATCATCGTGCCGACCCGCTATGGCGATGCGCCCGCCGCGCTGCGGCCGGTTCTGGACCGGTCGCCGCGTGTCCTGATCATGACGGGCTTCAGCGCGCGCGCCAAGGGCCTGGTCCTGGAGAGCCGGGCCAGCAATGCCTGCACCGCCGCGCTTCCCGATGCGGGCGGCGCGATGCCGTCCCACAGCGCCGACCCGCTGCATCACCTGCCCGCGCGGTGCGACATCGCCGGCCTGTGCGCCGCGGTGGAGCGTGCCGGGCTGCCCTGCGCGCCGTCGGACGATGCGGGCGGCTATGTGTGCAACCACCTCTATTACCACGCGCTGGCGGCGCTGGACGCGGCGGGCGCGGAGACCCGGGCCCTGTTCGTGCACATCCCGGCGCTGACGGGCAGCGCGCTTGCCGGGACGAGCGCCGCCGCGCTGGACCTCGGCGAATTGCAGCGCGCGCTGGGCGTGCTGGCGCGCGAATTGCTGCGGTGAGGAGCCGGGCGTGGCGCCGGGCAGTGACTTCGCCTAGGGCCACATGATGGATGACCGATCTTCCAAGCTGACGATCCTTGTCGATGCCGATGCCTGCCCGGTGAAGGACGAGATCTACCGCGTCGCCGCGCGCTACCGCGCCGAGGTGTTCGTCGTCAGCAATGCCGCGTTCCGCATTCCGAACGACCCGCGCATTCACCGCGTGGTGGTGGACGACGGCTTCGACGCCGCCGACGACTGGATCGCCGAGGAAACCGCGCGCGTCGCTCCGCGCTGCGTGGTCGTGACCGCCGATATATTGCTGGCCGACCGCTGCCTGAAGGCGGGGGCGAAGGTGCTGGCGCCTAACGGCAAGCCATTCGACAAGGCGGGGATCGGCGCCGCCATCGCGACGCGCGCGATCATGGCCGATTTGCGCGCGGGCATGGACGGCATGACCGGCGGGCCGCCGCCGTTCGGCAAGGCGGACCGGTCGAATTTCCTGCAGGCGCTGGACCGCGTGATGGTGGCGCTGGGCCGAATTCCGGGCTGAACCGGGTCCGGTCCGGCTAAGAGCGAATTCGTGCAAGCTTATCGGGCGGATTCGCTATGATGCGCGGGGGGCATTCCGCCCCGATTGGAACGGACATGGCCAAGGGCCAACGCAAGTCGAACAAGGAAATCCGCAAACCCAAGGCCGACAAGGGGCCGAAGAAGAACGCCTCGCAGCCCAGCCTGAAGCCCGGCGGGATCAAGGGGCTGGAAAACCTGAAGAACGCGTGATCGGCGCGGCGTCCGGCGGATCGCTCCGCCGGGCAGCGCCGCCCGCGCCTATTTCGCCTTGTGGGCGGCGATCGCCTCGTCCAGCTGGGCGATGCGCTGGCGTTCGGGCGAGTCCTTGGGCAGCCCCTTGAGGCGGCAGGTCGCCCACAGCTGGCGGCGTTCGGATTCGAGGTTCTTGAGATAGAGATCGGCCATGGCCGCCCCTATGCGCGCATCGCGGCCCGCTGGCTAGTCGGGTGCTGGCGGATCGGGTGCGGGACGGCCCAGCACGTCGTCGGCCAGGATCGTGTCCATGTATTCGCGCACGTCGACGATCATGCCGTCCCGCAGGCGAAAGACGAAGCAATAGTCGTTGGCATAGGTCCGGCCCTCCACCGTCTTGGCATGGCCCCTGGCCAGCACGACCACGCGGTCGCCGTCGGCCACGATCAGTTCGGGAATGTTGCGATACCGCCCGGCGAAACGCGCGAACAGCGGGCCGACCAGCTCGCGCTCTACATTGGCGAGACCGGCGGCATGCTTCGACCACGCGCTCGACCCCATGACGCGCCATGCGATATCGGGCGCGAACAGCGGCAGGAAGGCCGACGGATCGCCGTGTTCGAGCCGGGCGAACGCCTCTGCCAGCAGGGCGCGGTTGCGTTCGGTCTCGCTCAATCGCGGCTGCCCGCCAGGCGCCGGTGCTCGTCCACCGAGCGGCGCATTTCCGCGGCTTGCAGCTTCAGCGCCTTGTTCGACAGGCGAATTTCGCGTCCCTGCTGGAAGAAGCCCAGCACCAGCCACAGGAACGCCAGCGGGCTGGACACGCCGCCGAGAAAATCGCCCAGTTCGTTGAGGTCGAGGCTGGCGGGGTTCTGCCCCTGCGCCCACAGATAGATCACCAGCCCCGCGACATAGAGCGCCGTAAGCGCCAGCCCGATGCGCGGCAGGCTGCGGCGCGCGCGGTCGTCGTCCAGTTCCGCGTCGGCGGTGATCCCGTCAGTCTCGGCCATGCCCCTGCCCTTTCCGCTTCCCGCTACTTGCCGCCCTTGTAGGCGGTGACCTTGATCTCGACCAGGGCGTCAGGCTCGTACAGGGCGGTGATGCCGATGGCGGTCCAGGCGGGAAAGGGCGCCTTTATGTAGCGGTTCTTCACCTCGGCGAAGCTGTCGATCTGGCCGGGAAGATCGGTGTGGAAGGTCTGGATCTCGACCACGTCGTCCCAG
This sequence comes from Croceicoccus sp., assembly GCA_029936705.1. Taxonomy (GTDB): domain Bacteria; phylum Pseudomonadota; class Alphaproteobacteria; order Sphingomonadales; family Sphingomonadaceae; genus Croceicoccus. Next base: position 5,570 of record JAPYSD010000184.1, read on the forward strand.
CCCAGGCCCGCGCGTTCCAGCGTGCGCCCGATCCGGTCGAAGGCGCGGGCGAAGCCGGGGGCCATGCCCTCGTCGCCCGGCGCCTGCCCGGCGACCACGCCCGACAGGATCACTAGGTCCCCGGCGATCACCGCGTCCGAATAGCCGACCGCCTGCTGGAACGCGAGCGCATCGGCGTTTTCGGGCATGATGGTCTGCTTGCCGTCCTGCGCCATTGCGGCGGAACTGGCCGTGAAAATCAGTGCCAGCACGGCAACCGACAGGAACGCACGCGACATGGGCAGTCTCCCCCCCTTTGGATAGAGGGGGGAGACTGCACCGGTCACGTCAGCAGGGCAAGGCGTTCAGTCCTTCGCCGGAACGTAGAGATCGCCGCCGTCGCGGTATTTCTCGGCCATTTCCTCCATGCCTTCCTCGGCGCTCTTGCGCTGGGCAGGCGGGGTTTCGCCCTTCAGGTTCTCGCTGGCGAGGAAGCTTTCCGAATTTTGCTTGGCCGCGAATTCGCGCACTTCCTGGCTGATCTTCATCGAGCAGAACTTGGGCCCGCACATCGAGCAGAAATGCGCGGTCTTGGCGCCTTCGGCGGGGAGCGTCTGGTCGTGGTACTGCTCTGCCGTGTCGGGGTCGAGCGACAGGTTGAACTGGTCGCGCCAGCGGAATTCGAAGCGCGCTTTCGACAGCGCATCGTCGCGCACCTGCGCCGCCGGGTGCCCCTTGGCGAGGTCCGCCGCGTGGGCCGCCAGCTTGTAGGTGACTACGCCGACCTTGACGTCGTCGCGGTCGGGCAGGCCAAGGTGCTCCTTGGGCGTGACGTAGCAAAGCATCGCGGTGCCGTACCAGCCGATCTGCGCCGCGCCGATGCCGCTGGTGATGTGGTCGTAGCCGGGCGCGATATCGGTGACGAGGGGCCCGAGCGTATAGAACGGGGCCTCGCCGCAGGCTTCCAGCTGCTTGTCCATGTTCTCCTTGATCTTGTGCATCGGCACGTGGCCGGGGCCCTCGATCATGACCTGCACGTCCTGCTCCCACGCGCGCTTGGTCAGCTCGCCCAGCGTGTAGAGCTCGGCGAACTGCGCCTCGTCATTGGCGTCGGCGATGCTGCCGGGACGCAGACCGTCGCCCAGCGAATAGGCGATGTCGTATGCCTTGCAGATCTCGGTGATCTCGTCGAAATTCTCGTAGAGGAAGCTTTCCTTGTGGTGCGCGAGGCACCATTTCGCCATGATCGAACCGCCGCGCGACACGATGCCGGTGACGCGCTTGGCGGCCAGCGGGACATAGGGCAGCCGCACGCCCGCGTGGATGGTGAAATAGTCGACGCCCTGCTCGGCCTGCTCGATCAGCGTGTCGCGGAAGACTTCCCACGTGAGCTCCTCGGCAATGCCGCCGACCTTTTCCAGCGCCTGGTAGATCGGCACCGTGCCGATCGGCACGGGGCTGTTGCGGATGATCCATTCGCGCGTGTCGTGGATGTTGCGGCC
>JAPYSD010000185.1 GCA_029936705.1 Croceicoccus sp.
CATGGTCGGCGGCACGTGGCGCGCGATGGCGCTGTACGCCATGCACCGCCAGTCCCACCCGCTTTCCGATCCGCACGGGCTAAGCCTGGATGCCGAGGCCGCGGGTAAGCTGGCCAAGCGAGTCTCGCGCGCCGAAAGCGGCGAGCTCAAGCTGGTACCGCGCGTGTCGTCCATGCGTGCCGCGATCCTTCCGGGGGCCGCGGTGCTACTTGGCGCGCTTCTCGACCGGTTGAAGCCCGAGGGGCTGGTCTTTTCCTCATGGGGCCTGCGCGAAGGCCTGCTGCATGCAAGGCTGAGCCAGGCCGAGCGCGCGCAGGACCCGCTTTTGGCAGGGCTGGGGCAGTTCGCGGCGCAACTTGGGGCATCACCGGCCGTTTCCGCGCGCATCGCGGGCTGGACCACCGCGGCGCTTCCGACCGAGCGTCATGGAACCGAACGGCTGCGGCTTGCCGCGACGATGCTGGCGCTGGCCTCGATGCAGGTCGAGCCCAACCTGCGCACGACGCAGGCAGTCGAATGGGCACTGTACAAGCGGTGGCTGGACCTGACGGATAGCGAGAGGGGCATGCTGGCAGCTGCCGTCCTGGCGAACAGCGGGCAGACCGACATGCCGGGATCGATTGCTGCGCTTGCACCCGACGACCGGCTGCGTGAGGCGATCGGCTGGGGGCTTGCCATCCGCCTGTGCCGCCGGCTGGGCGGGCAATCGCGCAAGTCGCTGAACGTCAGCCTGCTCGCGGTCGAGGACGGAGAGCTTCGCCTCTACCTGCGTACGAGCCACGCAGCGCTATACGGCTCACCGCCGCGCAAGGATTTGAAGCTGCTCGCCGAGCATCTGGGCCTCGACCCCGCGGTAGAGATCCTGCCCAAGGAGGAATTCTCGGCCAAGCGCGACGAGATCGCCGACCGCAAGTGGAGCGACGCGATCGCCGCGAAATAGGCAACAAAAAACGCCCCGGCCGAAAGGCGGGGCGTTTCCTGTTTCAGCTCTTGGAAAGAGCGAAGAGTCCGATCAGATGTCGTTGCCGAGGGCGCCTTCGACCTCGCCTTTCATCTGCTGGCCTTCGCCCTTGGCCTCCTGCTTGCGGCCTTCGTTCCGGGTCTCCGGATTGCCGCTCTGCTGCTTGGCCTTGCCGATGGCTTCGTTGGTGTTGCCTTTGATCTTTTCGCTGAGCTCACCCATGGTGTTCTCCTTTCCAAATGTGACCCGATCATTCGGGCTTTGGTATGGAAACGGGCAGGACGGCCAATACGATCCGAGCTTGCACTCGGCCTGTCGCGATAAATGCGCGTCTTGCCGCGAAGCCGCAAAAAAGCCACAATTTCTGAGGGGTTTATTGCCCGGAAGCGGAAGCCGAAGGCCGTCGACGCGGTCTGGAAGAATGTGGCTCCCCGAGTTGGATTCGAACCAACGACCAAGTGATTAACAGTCACCTACTCTACCGCTGAGCTATCGGGGAGCAGCCCCCCAAGCGGTATTGAGGGGGGCAGGGCCGTGCCTATATGAAGGCGCGTCGGGTTTGGCAAGCCGCGATTTTCATCTTTTTCCGCAACGTAGCCATATTGCGGAAAAAAAGTCCGGAGACGCGCCCGCTCAGATCATGAACTGCTCGCCCACGATCCGCTCGTCCAGGCTGTGCCCGCGGTCGAACAGCAGGGTCAGATCGCATTCGTGCGCGATCTTCACATCGATGCTGGCGATGTTGCGGATCTCTTTCTGGTCCGCCACGGCGGACACCGGGCGCTTCGACGCGTTCAGCGCCTTGATCGAGATCGGCAGGAAGTCGGGCAGGATTGCGCCGCGCCAGCGCCGGGGGCGGAACGCGCTGATCGGCGTCAGCGCCAGCAGCCCGCAGGACAGCGGCAGGATCGGCCCGTTGGCGGAAAAATTATAGGCGGTCGAGCCTGCGGGCGTCGCCACCAGCACACCGTCGCAGGCCAGTTCCGGAATGCGGATCTTGCCGCCCACGCTGATCTGCAGCTTGGCGGTCTGCCGCGTTTCCCTCAGCAGCGACACCTCGTTGATGGCGTGGCCGGTGATGGTCTCGCCGCTTTGGGTGGTGGCGGTCATGTCCAGCGGCGAAACCGTCTGCGCCCGCGCGGCGGCCACCCGCTCGGCGATGGGGGCGTTCACACTGCTCAGCTTGTTCATCAGGAAGCCGACCGTGCCCAGGTTCATGCCATAGGCCGGAATGATCCGCTTCGCCTCCAGCATCTGGTGCAGCGTCTGCAGCATATAGCCGTCGCCGCCCAAGACGACCACGGCATCGGCTTCCTCAAGCGGGACCCAGTCGTGTTCGCCGCGCATGCGCTGCGCGGCGCGCTGCGCCTTGTCGGTGTCGGAGACGGCCAACGCCAGTCGCGTGTATTCCGTCACTCGGCCCTCCCTCTGCCTTTGGGCGCGACCCTATGGACGCGGCCGCGCGAACGCAATCGCCGCGTGCCGGGTCGTCAGGCCGGTTCGCTCTTCTTCGCCGGCTTGGCGGCACGGCGCACGATGGCGGACAGGCCCTTGGTCAGCTGGAACAGGCCGTTCAGCCGCGCCTTGGGATCGCTCCACGGACGCTCGATCACCAGCTTGTTGTCGGGCCGCAGGCGGGCCGTGCCCTTCAGCCGCTCGACATAGCCGATCAGGCCCACCGGATCGGGGAACTCGTCCTTGTGAAAATGGATCAGCGCGCCGCGCGGGCCGACGTCGATCTTGGCGATATTGGCGGCCAGTGCCTGCGCCTTGATCTCGATCAGCTTGACCAGGTTCTCGGTGGGCGAGGGGAGCGGGCCGAAACGGTCGATCATCTCGGCGGCGATACCCTCGACCGCGTCCTTGTCGTCGGCGTCGTTCAGGCGGCGATACAGCGCCATGCGCACGGCAAGGTCGGGGACGTAATCCTCCGGGATCATGATCGGCGCGTCGACGGTGATCTGCGGGCTCAGGCTGCTGCGATCCTCCACCACTCCCAGATCGCCCGCCTTGGCGGCAAGGATCGCGTCCTCCAGCATCGACTGGTACAGCTCGAAGCCAACCTCGCGGATATGGCCTGATTGCTCGTCACCCAGGAGGTTGCCCGCGCCGCGAATGTCGAGGTCGTGACTGGCCAGCTGGAACCCGGCGCCCAGTGAATCGAGATCGCCTAGCACCTTCAGCCGCTTCTCCGCGACCTCGGACAGCTGGGTGCCCGCATCATGCGTCAGCAGCGCATAGGCGCGCAGCTTCGCCCGGCCCACGCGGCCGCGCAGCTGGTAGAGCTGGGCGAGGCCGAAACGGTCGGCGCGGTGGATGATGATCGTGTTGGCCGAGGGTATGTCGAGCCCGCTCTCGACCACGGTGGTCGACAGCAGCACCTCGTACTTCTTCTCGTAGAATGCGCTCATGCGCTCTTCCAGCTCGGTCGCGGGCATCTGGCCATGCGCGGCCACGTAGCGCACTTCGGGCACGTTCTCGCGCAGCCAGTCCTCGATCTCGGCCATGTCGGAAATGCGGGGCACGACAATGAAGCTCTGCCCGCCGCGGTGATGTTCGCGCAGCAACGCCTCGCGCACCACCATGTCGTCCCATTCCATTACATAGGTGCGCACCGCGAGGCGGTCGACCGGCGGGGTCTGGATGACCGACAGTTCGCGCAGGCCCGACATCGCCATCTGCAGCGTACGCGGGATCGGCGTCGCGGTCAGCGTCAGCACGTGGACATTGGCGCGCAGGGCTTTCAGCTTTTCCTTGTGCGTCACGCCAAAGCGCTGCTCCTCGTCCACGATGACCAGGCCGAGGCGCTTGAACTTGACGCTCTTCGACAGGATTGCGTGGGTGCCGATGACGATATCGACGGTGCCGTCCTCAAGCCCGTCGCGCGTCTCGGACGCTTCCTTCGACGGGACGAGGCGCGAGAGGCGACCGATCTTGATCGGGAAGCCCGCGAAGCGTTCGGTGAAATTGCTGTAATGCTGGCGCGCGAGCAGGGTGGTTGGCGCGATCATCACGACCTGCTGCCCGGCCATGGCGGCCAGGAACGCGGCACGCAGCGCGACCTCGGTCTTGCCGAAGCCGACGTCGCCGCAGACCAGCCGGTCCATCGCGCGGCCGTCGGCCAGGTCGCCCATGACATCGCCGATGGCGCGTTCCTGGTCGTCGGTCTCGTCCCACGGGAAGCGATCGACGAATGCATTGTAGTCGGCCTCCGGCTCGATCACCGGCGCCTTTTGCAATGCGCGCTTGGCCGCGGTTGCCAGCAATTCGTGCGCGATCTCGCGGATGCGCTCCTTCAGGCGGCTCTTGCGCTTCTGCCACGCCTCGCCGCCCAGCCGGTCGAGCGCGGCGTTCTCGTTCTCGCTGCCATAGCGCGACAGCACGTCGAGGTTCTCGACCGGGACATAGAGCTTGTCGCCGCCGTGATATTCCAGCGCGACGCAATCGTGCGGGCTCTTGCCCACGGGAATGGATTCGAGGCCGAGATAGCGGCCGATGCCGTGATCCATGTGGACGATCAGGTCGCCGGGTGCCAGCGCCTGCAACTCGGCCAGGAACGCGTCGGCATCCTTGCGGCGCTTCTTGCGGCGGACCAGCCGGTCGCCCAGCAGGTCGCGCTCGGTCAGCAGTTCGATCTCGTCGCTGGCAAAGCCGCTTTCAAGCGGCAGCACCACGGCGACGGGCTTGCCCTTGGCGGCAAGGCCCAGTGCTTCCTGCCAGCTCTTGGCAAGCGCCGGTTCACGCTTGCCCGCTTCCCCCAGCTGCGACGCGATGCGCCCGCGCGAGCCGGTGGAATAGCAGGCAAGCACCACGCGCTTGCCCGCCTTGGCCTGCTTGTCGAGATGCTTCGCCGCCGCTTCGTAGACATTTTCCGACCGCGACCGCTCGGGTGCGAAATCGCGGGCAGAGGCAAAGCCGAAGTCCAGCGCGCGCTCGCTCTCGGGCTCGGCAAAGATCGAGCTGCGATGGACGGGCCATTCCGCCAGCGCCCCGGCGAACTCGTCCTCCGCCAGGTAAAGCGCATCGGTCGCCAGCGGGCGGTAGCTGCCCGCCTTCTGCCCCGACACCTGCTGCCGTGCCTGGCGATAGTCGCGGATCTCGGCCAGCCGTTCCTCGCCAGCGCGGATCGCGCCGCCGTCGATGATGATGCAATCGTCCTTGCCCAAGTGGTCGAACAGGGTGGACAGCTTCTCCTCGAACAGCGGAAGCCAGTGCTCCATGCCGGCCAGCCGCCGCCCTTCGCTCACCGCCTGGTAGAGCGGGTCGCCGGTGGCATTGGCGCCGAACATCTCGCGGTAACGCCCGCGAAAGCGCTTGATCGTGTCCTCGGTCAGCAGCGCCTCGCTGGCGGGCAACAGAAGGTGCTGGTCGGCCACGCCGGTGGTGCGCTGCGTCGTCGGGTCGTACAGTCGCATGCTCTCCAGCTCGTCGCCAAAGAAGTCGAGGCGCAGGCCCGCCTGGATCGTTTCGCCCGCCTCATTTGTCGTCTTGAGGCCGGAAGGGACGATGTCGAAGATCGAGCCGCGCACCGCGAATTCGCCCGCGTCGATGGCCGTGTCGCTGCGCGCATAGCCCTGACGCTGCAGCAGCGCGGTCAGGCTTTCGTGCCCGATCTCGATCCCGGGCTTCAGCATGCGCGTCGCCTCGCGGATACGGAACGGGGTCAGGACCCTTTGCAGCAGCGCGTTGACCGTGATGACCAGCAGCTGCGGACCGCCATTGTCCTTGCCGGCCTTGCCCTGCAGCGCCTGCAGTGCCGCCAATCGCCGCGCGCTGACCGAAAGGGCGGGGCTGGACCGGTCGTACGGCAGGCAGTCCCACGCCGGGAATTCGATCACCTCCAGCTCGGGCGCAAAGAATGGTGCGGCATCGGCGATCGCGATCATCGCCTGTTCGTCGGGCGCGACGAAAACGGCGCGCGCGGCATTGCCCGTCCCGCGGCAGGCGCGGGCGAGGTCGGACAGGACGAGCGGCAATGCACCGCGCGCAAGCGAAGACAGCACCAGCGGCTGTTCCGCGGCGATCAGGCGTGAAAAGTCGGTCATCTCGGGGCTATCTGGCGACGCAAGTCCCGCGCCGCAAGTCCCGGCAGGTCACGAAACCGGCGGCCTATTTGTGAATATAGATGTAGTCGAGCCGCCGCAGCGCATCCATCATCGGGCCCTCGAACCGCTGGGGCGGGGGCTGGACGCCCAGCGCCCATGCCATGATGTCGACGTCGTCTTCCTCGAGCAGCGCCTCGAACCAGCTGAGTTCCTGTTCGACCCATTCGGCGTGGCCGTAATCGAAATAGCCGCCGATCATGAAATCGGCCTCGCGCGTGCCGCGGTGCCATGCACGGAACTTCGCCCGGCTCAGCCTTTCCGGATTCGGCGTCTCGGCATCGGCCTGGGCATCATCGGGTTTCGCAGGATCGCTCATGTGGACCGGGTATACCTGTCGCGGATGCGGTGCAAGCTGCGGAATGCGGCGCTATAGCGATCGCCATGCGTCCCGATGTGCTCAATCCCCTGTTCGCCGCCGCCGACAGCCTGAAAGGCGTCGGAGCCAAGCTGGAAAAGCCGCTCGACCGGCTGGGACTGACGCGGGTCAAGGATTTCGCCTATCACCTGCCCGACCGGTTCATCGAGCGGCGGCAGGTCGGCGCGCTGGCCGAAGCGGGCATCGGCGAACATATCATCGTCAAGCTGACGGCGGACCAGTACAGGGCCAGCGGCACCGGCCGCGGGCCCTTCCGCGTCATGGCGCAGGATGCCGAGGGGGCGCAGATCGCGCTGACCTATTTCGGGCGGGCATCCTATTCGGCAAAGAAGCTGCTACCATTGAACGAGGCGCGCTGGGTGGCGGGCAAGCTGGAGCAATATGGCGACACGCTGCAGATGGTGCATCCCGACCACGTGTCGGAAGATGGCGGTGCGGCGCTGGGCCAGACCTGCGAGCCGGTGTATCCGCTGGCGGACGGGCTGACCGCGGGCCGGTTGCAGCCGCTGGTCGAACAGGCACTGGCACTGCTGCCCGAACTGCCCGAATGGATAGAGCCCAGCGTGATGGAGCGCCGCGGCTGGCCGTCGTGGCGCGATGCGCTGCAT